>SKLC01000074.1 GCA_007123425.1 Nitriliruptoraceae bacterium | reverse complement strand
GGGTCCTCGGGCAGCGCATCCCGCGTGGCCGTCGGTGCCCGGGCCGCGAGCCCGAGCGCGGCCACGCCCACCGCCAGATCCAGGCCGACGGCGAGCAGGTAGGCGCCGTGGAACCCCAGCGCGAGCGGAAGCACGAACCCGGCGGCCAGCGCGCCGATCGCCGAGCCCGCCGTGTTGACCGCGTACAGCAGGGTGCCCGTGGCGGCCAGACCGGAGCGCGCGCGCACGAGGTGCTGGCCCATCGCCGGGAGCGTGCCGCCCATCAGGAAGGCGGGAGGAAGCAGGATCACCGCCGCCACCAGCGCCTTCACCGCCGTGTCGACGGCGGGCACGTGGCCCACGGCCGCGTAGAGGGCGGGGTAGACCGCGTGGTAGGCGTCCACCAGGACGAAGTGGCCGAGGGCGGTCGCGGCGACGCCGACCTCCAGCAGCCCGAACACCCGCAGGGGGTGGGAGGCCCGTCCCGCCCGGGAGCCCCAGAACCATCCACCCCCGGCGATCCCCGCGAAGAAGATCGCGATCGCCAGCGCCGCGGCCTCGGCGGTGCTGCCCACCAGCAGGCCCAGTTCGCGCACCCACAGGACCTGGTAGACGAGCGCGGCGAACCCAGAGACGAAGAACAGGCCGAGCAGCGCGACGAGGCGGCCCTGCGCGGTCACGGGTGGAGCGGGGACCTGTCGGTCCGCGGCGACGAGGGAGGGCATGCGGGTCCGGAAAGACTCTGGGAATCGTTCGCAGGATACCCGCTGGCGGTGGCTCCGCTGCCGTCAGATGGTGAAGGCGAGGCTGCCGGCCAGACGTCGTGCGAGCTCCTGGTCACCCTCCAGCGCGATGTCGGTGCCGAGGTGCGGGGTCGCGTCGCGACGGCCGCCCCCCAGGCGCAGGAAGAGCAGCACGGGCAGGGTGATCTGGACCGTGGGGTCGGTGAAGGGCTCCTCGACGAGATGGGCGCGCTCGCCGACCTCGACGTCGAAGTCGCGCTGCAGCGCTCCGGTCACGCGGATGCGCACGCGCGCGCCCGCCGGCATGCCCGCCTTCTTGCCCACGACGTAGCCCAGGCCGGTCGCCACCTCGTCGAGCACGGCCGCGAGCTGCTCGGCGTCCGGCCGGTCCTCGCGGCCCAGCGCCTCTCGCATGTCGTGCTCATGGAGGTAGCAGTCGAAGTGCCGGATGCGCATGAATCGGCCGTAGCTGTCCGGGCCGGCCGGCGTGAAGCCCTCGGCGTCGAAGGTGTCGCGGTCCATGGCCTCGAGGCTGGCCAGTCGCCGGCCGGTCACCTCCCGGAAGCGGCGCAGCACCTCCTCGCCTGGCAGTGGACGCATCGACTCCACCCACAGCTCATTGAACGTCCCGATGTCGTTGGCGACGTGATCGAGGTGGGCGACGTCGACATCCGGGGCCTGCTCGCCATCGAGCATCAGCTCCGTGCCCACGATGTGGCTGAGGTTGTCCTTGACCGTCCAGCCCGGCAGGCAGGTGGGCTGCTCCCAGTCGGCGGGATCGAGGTCGCGGCACAGCGCCTCGATCGCGTCGAACTCCCGGCGCAGCAGCGCCACGATCGCGTCGCGGTCGATGATGGTGGTCATGAAGCGCTCCTGCGTGACGAGGTCGGGGTCGGGTGGCGTCGTCGGCGGCCCGGGCCGCGGGTCGGTGGGACCCGAGTTGTGAACGGACGCTAATTTCCTGCGAGGATGGGCGCAACGCGGACAGGAGCACAGCGGCCATGGGCGAGGCCCCATCCGGCACCGGGGACGAGATCACGGGTGTGGACTTCCACTTCGACGTGATGTGCCCCTACGCCTTCCAGACCTCGCGGTGGATCCGGGAGGTCCGCGAGGCGACGGGCCTCGACGTGCGCTGGCGCTTCTTCAGCCTGGAGGAGATCAACCGCGCCGAGGGCAAGAAGCACCCCTGGGAGCGCGACTGGTCCTATGGCTGGTCGATGATGCGCATCGGGGCGCATCTGGGCCGGATCGACCCGGTGCTGCTGGACCGCTGGTACCTGGCAGCGGGCACCGCGCTGCACGTCGAGGGCCGCAAGCCCCACCGCAAGGAGGTCGCCGAGGCGCTGCTGGCAGAGCTCGACCTCGATCCCGGCCTGGTCGACGAGGCCCTGGCCGACCCCACCACGGGCGAGGAGGTCTGGGCCGACCACCGGCGCGTGGCCGATCGAGGTGTCTTCGGCGTGCCGACGCTCATCTTCGACGATGACCAGGCGCTGTTCGGGCCGGTGCTGATCGACCCGCCCACCGGCGAGCGCGCCGTGCGGCTGTGGCAGCACGTCACCGACTGGCTGCAGTTCCCGCGCCTGTTCGAGATCAAGCGCGCCAAGACCGACGAGGACGTCGCCGCCATCGCAGCGACCTTCCGCCCCTACCTCGATGCCCGTGACTGGGAGACCGTCGAGCGCCCCGCACGGTGACCGAGCGCACCGTCCCCACCACGCCATCGCGAGGAGCAGCAGTGAGCGACATGCTCGTCCACGACCCCCTGGCCGACCACCGGTTCCTCGGCAGCCGACAGGTCGGCGAGGCCCGGTGGGAGGTGCCGGTGACGCCGCACCTGGTCAGCCCCTCGGGCGGGCTCTACGGTGGAGCGGGCATCGCGGCGGCGATCGCGGCGATGGAGTCGGTGACCGGCCGCCCGCTGCGCTGGGTGACCGTGCAGTTCTCGTCGAGCGCACAGGTGGGCGACGTCCTCGACGTGGGCGTCTCGGTGGACACCGAGGGCCGTCGCATCACCCAGGCCACGGCGGTCGCCGCGGTGGGCGATCGGGTGGTGGTGCGTGCGATGGCGGCGCTGGGGGAGGCCCGCGGGGACGCGCCGCGGGGGGCCTGGGTCACCATGCCCGACGTGCCCGAGCCCGAGGACTGCCCGGCTTCGGGGTTCCCGGTCGACACCACCGACACGTTCATGGAGACCATGGAGCGGCGCCGCGCCGAGGGGCCCGGGTGGGAGGACTTCCTCACCCACGGAGCACGCCCGGCGGGGTTCCGCATCTGCATGTGGGCGCGGACGCCCGGATACGACGCGGGCAGCCCGGCCATGCTGTCGTGGCTCGCCGACATGGTGCCCATGGCGATCGCCGGTGGGGTGGGCGAGCCGGTCGGGGGCACCAGCCTCGACAACACGCTGCGGATGGTCGAGCGCCGACGCTGCGAGTGGGTCCTGCTCGAGGTGCGCCCGACCGCGACCGCCGACGGGTACGGCTACGGCGAGGCGCACCTGTGGGCGCCCGACGGCACGCTGCTGGCGACGGCCTCCCAGACGGCGATCGTTCGAACCTGGCGGCTGGGCTGAACCGCACCGGCCCGTGCTCGATGCCCGTCACCGCGGGGGTGATCAGCCGTCGATCCAGCTGCGGACCTTCTCGACGAGCTCGATCTTGTTCTCGCCGACCGGCGTGATGCTCAGGCGCGTCACGCCGGCGTCCCGATAGGCCTGGATGCGCTCCCGCACGAAGCCCTCGTCCCCGACCAGCGCGGTGTCGCGGAGGAAGTCGGCGGGCACCGCCGCAGCGGCCTCCTCCTTCTTCCCGTCGAGGTAGAGGTCCTGGATCCTGGCGGCCTCCTCCTCGTAGCCGTAGCGGCGGAAGACGTTGTTGTAGAAGTTCTTGTCGCGCGAGCCCATCCCGCCGACGTAGAGGGCCGTCATCCCGCGGGCGAAGTCACGGATGCGGGTGGCCTCGGCCTCGTCGTCGGTGATCGCCACCATGCCCCCGGCCACGATCTCGAGCTCGCCCAGCGACTCGTCGCGCTTGGCCTTGCCGGCCGCGAGGTCCTCGCCCCAGACGTCCCCGGACTTCTCCGGGTGGAAGAACACCGGCAGCCAGCCGTCGGCGAGCTCCGCGGTCATGGCCACGTTCTTCGGGCCCAGGCTGGCGATGTAGATCGGGATGTTCTCGCGCACCGGGTGGTTGATCAGCTTCAGGGGCTTGCCGAGACCGGTGCCCTGGTCCTCGGGCAGCGGCAGCTTGTAGGCCTTGCCGTCGTAGGACAGGCGCTCGCGGCGCCAGACGATGCGGCAGATGTCGATCAGCTCGCGGGTGCGCTGCAGCGGCCGGTCGTAGGGCACGCCGTGCCAGCCCTCGATCACCTGCGGGCCCGAGGCGCCCAGGCCCAGCACGAAGCGCCCGCCCGAGACCGCGTCGAGGCCGGCGGCCGTCGATGCCGTCAGCGCCGGGGTGCGGCCGTACAGCGGCAGGATCCCCGAGGCGAGCTCCATCCGCTCGGTCTTGGCCGCCAGGAAGCCCAGGATGCTGACCGCATCGAAGCTGTACAGCTCCGCCACCCAGGCCATGTCGACGCCGGCCGCCTCGAGCTGGCGGGCCTCCTCCGCGGTCTGGGTGGGATCCCCGGTGTAGCCCAGCGTCATGGACAGCTTCACGAGCACGGCCCTTCATGCCGACGACACGGTGTCGGCATGCAACCTACTACGCCCCGCGGGGCGCTGGGGCCTGGAGGTGGCTTCAGTTGGGCGAGGGGGACTCGTCGTCGGGGCCGGGTCGGGTGCGGTCGCATGCCACCACCGTCTCGGTCCAGAAGCCGTCCACGAGCTGCACGGTCCGGGTGCGCACGTACCGCGGGCAGGCCACGCACTCCGAGGTGCTGGTGATGCGCCCGGTGAAGGGGCAGGACACCTGCTCGTCACGGATGGGCGTGTGGGTCAGGCGGCTGGCCTCGAGCAGGGGAGCGCGATAGGCCTCCGCGATCCGCTTCAGGACGCGCACGTGGGTCTCCTTCTCGTGTGCGCGTCAGCCTGACCGCCGCGGATCGCCGGTGGCAGGGTCGTCGGGCCCTGCCGGATGGGACCAACGCCACACGCGCCCCCTCGCCCACGGCGGGCATCACTGCAGCCCGGAGACTCCCGCGAGCGCGTCGCCGTAGGTGAGCACCACCCATGTGGGCCCGGGTGCGAGCACGGCGGGGTCGGCGTCATCCACCAGCTCGAGCTGCTCGTGGGTCCCCGCCTTCGCCCAGCCGATGTCGTAGCCGCGGCCGTCCCGCAGGAGCAGGGCCGCGCCCGAGCCGGCGAGCTCGTACAGCGGGGCCCCGTGCGAGTCGCGGCCGCTGACCGGCACGTCGAGCACGACCACGTTCGCCGCCCCGATGCGGTCCTCGCCGGTGACGGTGTGGGCGGTGCCGTCCTGGAAGCGGCGGAAGACCTCGCCGTCCGGGTCGTACTCCCAGCCGGTGACCGCGGTGCGGCTGGTCGCGATCGAGACGCGGCCGGTGACCTCGCGGCCGCCGCTGGGCGGGCGCTC
>SKLC01000163.1 GCA_007123425.1 Nitriliruptoraceae bacterium | reverse complement strand
GGACGACCGTGCCGACCTCGAGCAGGGGCGTGCTGGCCGCACCCAGCGTGTCGATGGCCCATCCCGTCAGGCCCGCCGGCGCGAGGGGGACGACCTGCTGGGCGACCGCCGTGACCAGCGACGCGGTGCCGGCCAGGGCGGCGGCGAGCAGCTCACCGGTGCCCAGCGCGAGCGCGACCGCGAGCGCACCCGCCAGCGCGGTGGCCACGGGGATGTGTCGGGCGGACACGCCAGCGGGCCTTTCCGTGCGTCCCTGGGCGGCTCGAGCGGATACGACCGGTTCGTCGCCGACGCGGAGATGGACGGCGACGATCACGGTAGCGAGACACCGACGGGCCGCTGCCTCGCGCAGCCGCACGGGTGTGCAGGAACAGCGTCGACCGGCATCCGGGGCGCCCCGGCGAGGTCACACGCCCTCGAGTGCCCACAGCGCCAGCAGGACCGTCAGCACGACCGCTCCGACCGTCCCCAGCCCCAGCGCCAAGGCCCACTGCCACCACTCCGTCATGTCCGCCTCCTGGTCGCACCGTGTCCGGGCTCCACATGCCCACGGCGGGCGCGCAGCCTAGAGCAGGGGTGGGTGCCGACCGGTCGTCGGCCCGCGTGGCCATATCCCCGGTCCTGCGGGTTCGCATTAGGGTCGGTGGGAGCGAGACCGCGAGGAGGTGCGATGGGCTGGGGACGCGACGACGAGCCCGACGATCCCCTGGCGGTGCGCCGTGGCGAGTGGCACCGGCGGACCACGTTGCGCGACGGCACCCCGGTCCTCATCCGCCCCATCCGCCCCAGCGACCGTGACCGGCTCACCGAGGGGCTGCGGCGGCTGTCACCGGACTCTCGCTACCTGCGCTTCCATGCAGAGGTCGACGAGCTCAGCGAGGCGCAGCTCGACTACCTCACACGGGTCGACCACTACGACCACGAGGCGCTGGTCGCCCTCGATGCGGACCGGCCCGACGTGCCCGGCGTGGGCGTGGCCCGCTACATCCGCGAGCCCGACCAGCACGAGGTCGCCGAGGCGGCGATCACCGTCGCCGACGAGTACCACGGCCGCGGCGCGGGGACCCTGCTGCTCGGCGCCCTGGCCGCTCGCGCGCGGGCATGTGGCGTCGAGGTCTTCCGCAACTACGTCCTGGGGACCAACCAGGCGATGCTCGACGTCTTCGACAACCTCGGCGCGACCCGCGAGCCCGCGGCGGCGGGGCTGTGGCGCGTGGACCTGGCGGTGCCGGCCACGGAAGCCGACCTGCCCGACTCGGAGGTGGGACGCGCGTTCATGGTCGCCGCCCGCGACGGCTTCCGGCTGACCAGCCTGCTCCCACCGGTGTGGGGTCGGCGCCGCGGCGCATCGCAGGCCGACGGGGAGGACGAGGCCCATGAGCCGGGCATCGAGGGACAGATCGCCTCGCTCGACGACGATCTCGACCGCTGGCTGGCCGAGCGCGAGCGCCGGCGCGTGCGCTGGCCCCTGGACGAGGAGCCCTGAGCCCCGGCGCCGGCCCGGTCGACGACCGCTCCCGCCCAGCGGGCCGCTACCGTCCTGCGGATGATCGCCAACCACACCCCCCGTGAGCTCCGTCGCCGCCTCCCCCGCCTGCTGCCGGGCCTGGTGCTGTGCGGCGTGGGCATCGCGTCGATGGTGGCCGCCGACCTCGGCCTGAGCCCCTGGGACGTCTTCCACCAGGGCGTCGCGCGCCGCACGGGGCTGCCGATCGGCACCGTCACGATCCTGGTGGGCCTCGGTGTGCTCGCTGCCTGGCTGCCCCTGCGCGAGCGCCCGGGCGTGGGCACCGTCTGCAACGTGCTCGTCATCGGCCTGGTGGTGGACCTGACGCTGCTGGCGCTGGAGACCCCGGAGCATCTGGGCCTGCGCGTGGCCATGATGGCCGCGGGACCGCTGCTCTTCGGGGTCGGATCCGGTCTCTACATCGGCGCCGGCCTCGGCCCGGGCCCCCGCGACGGCCTGATGACCGGGCTGGCGCGCCGCACCGGCTGGTCGGTGGGGGCCATCCGCACCGCGCTCGAGGTCGGGGTGCTCTCGGGCGGATGGCTGCTCGGGGGGACCGTGGGCGTGGGCACGGTGCTCTTCGCCCTGGGCATCGGACCGGTGGTGCACCTCGCGCTGCGGCGGCTGACGGTCGCCGACGCGCCCGACGGCGTCGCCGCTCCCACGGCAGGCGCCGTCAGCGACAGAGCTCGCTGATCGTCGGGTAGGGGTTGACCCAGCCGCCACCGTGGCGCCGACCGAGGTGCAGGTGCGGGGGCGTGGTGCGCGCGTTGCCGGTGTTGCCCACCGTGCCGATCTGCTGGCCCGCCTGGACCCGGGAGCCGACCTCGAGCCCGCTGGCGATGCGATCGAGGTGCGCGTTGTACCACTCGCTGCCGTCGGCGGTGCGGTAGGTCACGGTGATGCCGCCGAGCCCGCCGGAGGACTCGCTGGCGTTCATCCGCACGACCTGGCCGTCACCGATCGCGATCACGGGGCGCCCGCGCTCGGCGAAGATGTCGTTGCCCTGGTGGGTCCGGCCCCCCGAGCGCGGATAGCCCCAGTCGTTGCTGAAGTCCCGCCCGGCGACCGCGTCCTGGACCGGGCAGTGGCCCCCGTCGACCGCAGGGCCTCCCGAGGCACCTGAGGTCGAGCTGCCGCCCTCGTCGCCGCTGGCCCCGCGCCGCTCGGCGGCACGCTCCTCCGCGGCGCGCCGCTCCTCCTGCGCGCGCTGCTCGCGGAGCTCGGCCTCGAGCTCGTCCTGTCGTGCGGCAGCGGCCTCGAGCAGCTCCGCGGTCTCCTGCTCGTCCATGCGCAGGGCCTCGACCGTACGCTGCTGGGCCGCCTCCTCGTGGGCGACCTCCTCGGCGAGCTCCGCGGCCTGCGCCCGCAGGTCCTCGACGAGGCGGAGCGTGTCCTGGGCGTCCGCCGCCGCCTGGCTCGCGCGCGAACGGGCCTCGGCGGCCTCCTCGGCGCGGTCGCTGCGCTGCTCGCGGAGCTCGACGACGTTGGTGACGGTCTCGTCCTGGGCGTCGACGACGCTGCGCAGCTGCTTCATCCCGACGGCGAAGCCGTTGGGGTCGTCGACCCGGCGCACCATCTCGAGGACCATCGCACCGCGGGTCGCACCCACCGTGCCGTACTTGAAGCCCTCGACGATCTGCTCGGTGAGCACGGCCTCCTCGTGGGCCAGCGCCTCCTCGGCCCGCTCGAGCTGCGCCTCGGCGCGCTCGTGGTCCTCGGCGGCGGCATCGCGCGCGTCCTCTGCGTCCAGCAGGGCGTCCTCGGCCAGCGCGACCTGCCCCTCGGCCTGCTGCAGGCGCCCCTGCGCGTCGGCGAGCCGCGCGCCGATCGCCGCCAGCTCCTCCTCCGCGGCAGCGCGTTCCTCCTGCAGCTGGTCGAGCTCCTCGGAGAGCTCGCCGGCGGTCCCGCGCGCGTCGTCGAGCTCGCGCTCGAGCTCGCTGGAGGACTGGGCCACGGCCTGGAACGGGGCCGCGAGCGTCAGCAACGCCGCGACGAGCAGGATCCGGTGGCGCACAGGAGCTCCTCGACGACCACAGAAGTCACACCAGCAACAGCACGTGACTGGCACAACGACGATAACAAGGGGGCGGGGACCCCTCAAGGAACGTCGCCGCTCCTCGGGCAGGTTCCCTCATCTCGGTATCGGCCGCAACACCGACGGGCTTGACGAGCACACGACCGCCATGTCCGGCCGTGTCCCGGCTCGGCTCACCGCAGGGTGACCGCTCCGCCGTCGACGGGGACCACCGCGCCGGTGACGTAGGCGCCCGCGCGGCTGCACAGCCAGATCACGGTGCCCGCGATGTCCTCGGGGGAGCCCACGCGACCCCGAGGGATGGTGCGCCCGAGCTCCTGCTCGCCCTCGTCGAGCCCCTCGAACATGAACGCCGTCATCTTCGACGGGAACAGTCCCGGCGCGATCGCGTTGACCGTGATGTGGTCGCGCACGAGCCGCCATCCGAGGTGCCGCGTCAGGTGATGGACCGCCGCCTTGGAGGCCGGGTAGGCGTAGGACTCCACATGCGGCGCGTGCAGCCCGTCGACCGAGCCGATGTTGACCACGCGCGCGGGATCGTGCTCGCTGCCCGCGGCCCGCAGGCGGTCGGCGAGGGCCTGGGTGAGCAGGAACACGCCACGCACGTTGACGTCCATGACCTTGTCCCACCCGTCGAGGGGATACTCGTCGAGCGGTGCGCCCCAGGTCGCGCCGGCGTTGTTGACCAGGACGTCGAGCGCCTCCTCGCGCGAGGAGATCTCGTCGGCCAGCCGCCCGCACTCCTCGGGGCGGGACAGGTCGGCCGGCAGGGAGACGACCTCGCCCCCCGCGCCGGACAGCTCCTCGGCCAGCGCATCGCACGCCTCGGCCTTGCGCGAGGAGATGTAGACCTTCGCCCCGGCGGCGACGAGCCCGCGCGTGATCATCTCCCCGATGCCGCGCGACCCTCCGGTCACCAGCGCGACCTTGCCCTCGACGGAGAAGAGGTTCGAGACGTCCACGCATGCTCCCATCGTCGCTCGCACCGGTGGGCGCGCACGCTAGCCGCT
This sequence comes from Nitriliruptoraceae bacterium, assembly GCA_007123425.1. GTDB lineage: Bacteria > Actinomycetota > Nitriliruptoria > Nitriliruptorales > Nitriliruptoraceae > SKLC01. The sequence continues at coordinate 720 of SKLC01000163.1, read as the reverse complement.
CGGGACAGGGCGCCCGTCCCCGGGGAGGCGGGCCTACGACGCCGAGGCGCGGTAGCGGGCCCGGTCTCCGGAGCCCGTGCGCATGACGGCGCCCTCGTCGAAGAGCCGGTCGAGCTCGTCACGCAGCTCGTCGGGGTCGCGCCCGAGGGCTTCGGCGAGCGAGGTGGGGGTCGCGACCCGCTGGGCGCGCAGCTCTGCCAGGAGCAGCTCCTCGTCGGCGACCTCGGCACCCTCCCCCGCCGCCAGGCGCCAGGCGGTGGCCGCGGCACGGTCGACCAGCGCCTCCAGGGGCCGGGTGTCCTCCACGCCCGGGGGCTCGCCGAGCTGCCGGAACAGCGCGGCCGGGTCCTCCACGGGGGCGGGGTGGAGGGTGATCTCGTCGAGCTCCCCCTGGGCGGCGAACAGGCCCCGTGCGAGGTCGAGGCCGGCGCCCACCGGAGCCGTCGTGGCCACCCCGCGGCGCGCGCGCAGGTCCTCGAGCAGCACGGGCCCGTCGCGACCCCGCAGCCGCAGCAGCGCGAACACGTCACGGTCGAGCAGCGACGCCGCCGCCACCCACAGCGCGATGCCGTGACGGCACGGCTGCTGCCGCGCCGGACACGGACAACGCAGCTCGACGTCCGCCGCCGCGGGGGTCAGCGCGACCCCCGCCTCGGCGAGCAGCTCCCCCGCCTCCTCGGGCAGCTCGCCCTCGAGCAGCGCCGCGACGAAGCGCACCTC
>SKLC01000069.1 GCA_007123425.1 Nitriliruptoraceae bacterium | reverse complement strand
TGGCACCGCCGAGGCGTCGAGGCACCGCGGGCCCCGCGCATCCCGCCCGGCGACCTGGTCGTCCTCGGAGAACGGGGCGCGCAGGCTCTGCGGCCGGTGCTGGCGGCGGGCCACCAGCTGGGTGCGGCGGGCGTCACCCGGACCACCACGGCCCTGCAGCGCCTGCAGACACGGCTGCGGCCGGGCCACGGCGTCGACCGCATCGACCGGCTGCTGACCCGGTGGCGGGTCACCGGTGCCGTGTTCGCGCTGCTGCTGGGGGCGCTCGCCCTCGCCGTGGCTGCTGGCGCCGGGTGAGGGTGGCAAGATGGGGTGCGGTCTCGGCGCGCCGGCACCCTCCGGTCGGCCTCCCCGCACGAGGAGCACCCCATCTCCGCGATCGTCGCCGCCCACGGTCCCTTCGACCCGCGCGAGGGCGCCCGCATGCTCGACCGGCTCACCCACCGCGGGCCGGACGGTGAGGGCGAGGTCGCCCTCGACCATGCCTGGCTCGGCCACCGCCGCCTGGCGATCGTCGACCTCGAGGGCGGCGCGCAGCCGCTGCACGATCCCGACCTGGGGCTGTGGCTGGTCGGCGACGGCGAGGTGTACAACCACCAGCGGCTGCGGGACGAGCTCGTCGAGCGCGGCCGGGCCTTCGCCACCCGGTCCGATCACGAGACCGTGCTGCACCTGCTGGCCCTCGACGGCCCCGGGGCGCTGGCGCGGCTGTGGGGCATGTTCGCGCTGGTCGCCGCCGGGCAGGACGGCGCCGTCGTGGCGGCGCGCGACCTGCTGGGCATCAGCCCCCTGTACTGGGTCCGCGACGGCGAGACCGTGATCTTCGCCAGCGAGCTCAAGGCCTTCGACCCGCACCGTCGCGCAGACGTGGAGCCGTTCCCTCCCGGCCACCTGTGGACCCCGCAGGGGGGCCTGCAGCAGCTGCAGCAGCTGCCTGCCGGACGCAGCGCCCGGGTCGCGGCGCTGCTCGACGACGACGAGCCCGGCCAGGAGCCACCGGCGGCCGCGCTCGCCGCGATCCGCGACACGCTGATCACGGCCGTGGCGCGCTGCATGGAGGCCGACGTGCCCGTCGGCACGCTGCTGTCGGGCGGGCTGGACTCCTCGCTGGTGACCGCCATCGCCGCCCACCTCGCCGAAGGGGAGGGACGCCGGCTGGCGACGTTCTCCGTCGGGCTGGCCGACAGCGCCGACCTCGCCGCCGCGCGCCGGCTGGCCGAGGAGCTGGGCACCGATCACCACGAGCGCATCTACACGCCCGACGAGCTGATCGACTGGGTGCCCGAGGTCATCGGCGTCATCGAGTCCTTCGACCCGCAGCTGGTGCACAGCTCCGTGCCCAACCTGCTGGTGACCCGGCTGGCCTCCCGGCACGTGAAGGTGGTGCTGATCGGGGAGGGCGCCGACGAGCTGTTCGCCGGCTACTCGCACTACGGGCGGATCGACAGCGATGAGGAGCTCCACGCGGCGCTGCTGGAGACCATCGAGGGCCTGCACGCGGGAGGGCTGCAGCGCGTGGACCGCATCTCCGGCGCCCACGGCGTCGAGCCGCGACTGCCGTTCCTCGACGTCGACCTCGTGGAGCTGGGGCTCGCCCTGCCGGCCCGGTGGAAGCTGGCGCACGAGGACCGGGGGGAGAAGTGGCTGCTGCGCTCGGCCTTCGAGGGATGGCTGCCCGAGGACCTGCTGTGGCGGCCGAAGGTCCAGTTCGGCGAGGGCACCGGGGCGCGCGGCGTGCTGCGCGAGCACTACGGCGCGGCGGTCACCCACGAGGCGTTCGAGCGTGAGCGCACGGCCGTGGACCCGCCACTGCGCACGCCGGAGGAGGCCGCCTACTACCGCATCTTCCAGCGGCACCTGACGGGCCTCGACCCCGAGGGGGTCGTGGGTCGCTTCGTGGAGCCGTGACGCCGACGCCCCCACCCGGGCCCGATGCCCTGCGAGGAGACGACATGACACACCTGCGGGTGGCGATCGGGCAGCTGCCGGTCGCCGTCGGCGACGTCGCCGGCAACGCCGAGCGGATCGCCGAGACCATGGACTGGGCCGAGGCGCACGACGTCGACGTGCTGGTGCTGCCCGAGCTGGTGCTCACCGGCTACCCGGTCGCCGACCTCGTGCTGCATCGGGAGTTCGTCGCCGAGGCAGAGGAGGCCACCGCGCGGCTGGCGACGCGGGCGGGCACCACCACGACGGTCCTGAGCACGATCTCGCGGGTGGCCCCGCGCCGCTCCTGGGACACCGTGGACCGCGACGTGTCGATCTCCGCCGTCCTGCTCAACCGGGGCGAGGCGCGCGGCACCTACCACAAGGTGCTGCTGCCCACCTACGGGCTGTTCGACGAGGGGCGCAACATCGCGCCCGGCGGCGAGCCCGGTGCGCTGTGGCGGCTGGGCGACGTGGTGGCGGGCGTCTCGATCTGCGAGGACCTCTGGTCCGGCGACGGCCCGCCCGAGGCGCAGGCCGCCGGCGGCGCGCAGGTGCTGCTGGTGCCCAACGCCTCGCCCTACCACCGCAGCAAGCGCGAGGGACGCGAGCACCTCGGCTCCCGGGTGGCCTGGCGCAACGGCGTCCCGCTGGTCTACGCCAACCTCGTCGGCGGCCAGGACGACATCGTCTTCGACGGCTCCTCGATGGTGCTCGACGGCGACGGGCGGCTGCTCTACCGGGCGCCGGCGTTCGTCGAGGACCGCGCCTACGTCGACGTGCCGCTGCCGGCCGCCCGGGCCGTGACCGCACCGGTGCGCACGGTCCACACGGTGCCGCTGCGCGAGCGGCCGCGAGCCCACACGCCTGCCTGCGCCGAGCCGCTGGACGAGCTGGTCGAGATCTGGCGGGCGCTGTCGCTGGGCACCCGCGACTTCGCGCGCCGCAACGGCCACGAGCAGGCGGTGCTGGGACTGTCCGGCGGGATCGATGCGGCGCTGACCGCGATGCTGGCGGCGGACGTGCTCGGCCCCGAGCACGTGCTGGGGGTGGCGATGCCCGGGCCCGAGACTCCCGAGGAGGAGCTGCAGGACGCCCACGACGTCGCCGTGTCGCTGGGCATCGGGTTCGCGGTCGTGCCGCTCGACGCCCTGATGGCGGGCAGCGATGAGGCGCTGACCACAGCGGTGGGGCAGGTGGAGCGCACCGACCCGGAGGCGCTCGAGGCCGGCCCCCGGGCGGCGCGGCTGCGTGCCGCGGTGCTCAACGCCATCGGCGACGCCCACGGCCACCTCGTGCTGGCGACGGCGAACAAGACCGAGCTCTCGATCGGCGCCGCGACGCTGCGCAGCGACGCGGTGGGCGGGTTCGCGCCGCTGCGCGACTGCTCGAAGACGCTGCTGTACCGCCTGGCCGAGCACGAGGAGGTCGCCCACGGGCGCATCCCCGACCGGGTGCTGCACAAGCGCACCTCCGCGCAGGAGCGGCTCGGTGCCACGCTGCCCTCCTACGAGGTCCTGGACACGATCGTGCAGCGCTACGTGCAGTACGGCGAGGGCGTCGAGGATCTCGTCGCCCACGGCCTCGACGCCGAGGTGGTGGTCGACGTCCTGGGCAGGATCGACCGCGCGGAGTCGGCGCGGCGGACCTCGCCCCCGGGGGTGACGGTCAGCCCGCGTGCCTTCGGCACCGACCGGCGCATGCCGATCACCAACGGCTGGCGGCCGAGCCGACGCGCAGACAGCGGCGCGGTCGATCCCGACCACCCGCGCTTCGCGCTGGACCCCGAGACCGCGGAGGCTCCCGACCGCTGACGGGAAGCGACCCCGTGCGGCTCCTCAGGCCGAGACGTCGCCGGCGGTGCCGGCTGCCGCGCGCAGCGCGGCGAGCTCCTCGTCGAAGGCGGCGAGCAGCGCCTCGGGATGGGGGACCAGCGCGGCGTCGGCGGCCACGCCCAGCACCACCTTGCCGGCATAGCTGAAGATGCTCACCGTCAGCCCGACCGACCCGGACGCCGGCGCCCAGCCGACGATGCCGCGCAGCCGTCGGCCGGCGAAGGTCAGCGGCTCGCGCGGGCCGGCGACGTTCGTCACGAGCACCGACGCCTTCGCGGTGAACAGCTCCACCAGCGCCCGCTCGGCGGGCCGGGGCACGCGACCGAGCGTGGCGATGACGCCCGAGGCGACGACCCCCTCGGGCGAGGCCTTGGCCCGTGCGGTGCGGCGGGTGAGCTCGGCGAGCCGTGCTACCGGATCCGCGACGCCCACCGGCAGCCCGACCACCAGCATCCCGAAGCGGTTGCCGAGCGCGGCGTCGACCGGGTCGTCGGCGGGCCGCAGATCGACCGGGACCATGGCACGCACCTCGGTGGGGACGGGGCCCCGCGAGGACAGGTAGCGGGCGAGCCCGCCGGTCAGCGCGCTCATGAGCACGTCGTTGACGGTGCCGCCGAGGACGTGGCCCACCGCCGTGACCTCCGCGAGCGGCGTCGGCTCGGACCACGCCGCCCGCTTGCCGCCGGTCAGCCGGCCCCGCAGCGACGTGCGACGGTCGGCGGGCAGCAGCACGAGTCGTGCCAGGCTGGTGCCCTCGCGGGCGAGGGCCGGAACCGCGCCCACGAGCGTGGTGGGGTGTCGCGCGAGGCCGAGCGTGCGCCGGGCGAGGTCGATCACGAGGTGGTCGGTGGTGTCGGGCGCCGGGGGCACGGCGAGGTCGATGTCGTCGGTCAGCGCGGCGAGGACATAGGCCAGCGCCTGGCCGTCGGCGAGACAGTGGTGGAGGCGGGTCACCACCGCCGAGGTGTCCTCGCCCTCGAGCACCCAGAGCTGCCACAGCGGACGGTCGCGGGGCAGCTGCTCGCTCATCAGCTCGCTGACCACCGCGTGCAGCGCGGCCCGGTCCCCCGGCCGGGGGAGATGCCGGTGGTGGACATGCCGGTCGAGCGCGAAGCGCGGGTCTTCCTCCCAGCGGTGGCGCCGGGTCAGCGGATGCTCGACCACCCGCTGGCGGAACCGGGTGAAGCGCGGCACCAGCCGCTCTCCCACGATGCCGCGGACGAGATCGACGGCGACGGGCCCGTCGAACCACATCACCGCGGTGATGACCATGGGATTGGTCGGGCGGTCCATGTCGAACCAGGCGGTGTCGGCGGCCGTCATGGTCGGCATGGCCCGAGCTCCCTCGCGTCATCGGGTCGATGATCCGCCGGCCACCGGCCCGCCGCCAGAGCCGAAGGTCCGCGGTGCTCGGCGAGGACGTCGATCCCGCGCCGGACGAGCGAACGGGTGCACTGCTCCCGTCGCGGGTGCGCAGCCAGGTGCCGGCCGGTGCGGCGATGCACGGGCAGCTGATGTTGTGGTGGAGCCGAGGACGGGACTCGAACCCGTGACCTGCCGTTTACAAGACGGCTGCTCTTGCCAGCTGAGCTACCTCGGCGTGCGCTGCGCGAGAGTACTGGCCGCGTGGTCCGGACCCGCCAGCCGACGGGTGGCCCGCGCCTCGACGCCGGCGGCCGCGGTCGCCGCTCGATCCTCGCGGTCGAGGCGGTCCATGAGCTCCTCGGGTGGCAGCGGGGCGGCGAAGAGATAGCCCTGGCCGTGGGTGCAGCCGCGCAGGGTCAGCTCCTTGCGCTGGGCCTCGGTCTCGATGCCCTCGGCCACCGACTCGAGCCGGAAGGTGTGGCTCAGCTGCAGGATCGCTCGGGCCAACGCGGCGTCCTCGGGGCCCATGCCGACGCCGGCGACGAAGGAGCGGTCGATCTTGAGCACGTCCACCGGCACGTCGCGCAGGTAGCTCAGCGACGACCAGCCGGTGCCGAAGTCGTCGATGGCCAGTCGGATCCCGGCCTCGCGGAGCTGGTCGATCGAGTCGCGGGTGACGGGGTGGTCGTCGACGAGGACGCTCTCGGTGATCTCGAGGGTCAGCTGCTCGGGTCGCAGGCCCGTGGCCACCAACACCCCCAGCACGTCCTCGACGAAGCCGTCCTCGCGCAGCTGGACCGCCGAGACGTTGACGTGCATGCTGATCGGTCGGTCGCCGGTGCTCATGGCCCGGGCCTGCCAACACGCCTCGCGCAGCACCCACGAGCCGATCGGCACGATCATGCCGATGCGCTCGGCGACGGGGATGAACTCGCCGGGCGGGATGTCGCCGTGGACCGGGTGCCGCCAGCGCAGCAGCGCCTCGGCGCCCACGGTACGGCCGTCCACCAGGTCCACGACCGGCTGGTAGAGCACGCGCAGCTCGGAGCGCTCCAGCGCCCGGCGCAGCGCCGCCTCCAGCTCGATGCGATTGAGGGTGTCCTCCGCCATCTGGGGGCTGAACGCCGCCACCCGGCCGCGGCCGTCGCGCTTGGCCACGTACATCGCCACGTCGGACTCGTGGAGCAGGTCCCGCGAGGTGCGCCCGTCGCCGGGCACCGAGACCGCGACGCCGACGCTGGCGTCGATCTCGAGCTCGTGCCCGTCGATGACCATCGGCTCGCGGATGGTCTCCAGCAGCCGGGCGGCGATCATCTCGGCCTGCTGGTGGGTGGTGTCGCGCAGCAGCACCGCGAACTCGTCGCCTCCCAGGCGCGCTGCGAGGTCGCCGGGGCGCACGTTGGCGCCGACGCGCGCGGCGATGGTGGACAGCAGGCGGTCGCCCACGGCGTGGCCGAGCCGGTCGTTGACGTCCTTGAACCGGTCGAGGTCGACGAAGACCATCGCGTCGAAGTCGGATTCGCCGCTCTCGGCCAGCTCCTGGAAGAGCTGGCGTCGGTTGGCCAGGCCGGTCAGGGCGTCGTGGTTGGCCTGGTGCTCGAGCTGGCGCTCGAGGCGCTTGCGCTCGGTGACGTCGCGGTGGTTGGCGACGATGCCCCGCACGCTGGGGTCGTCGAGCAGGTTGGTCAGGCGGGACTCGATCCAGCGCCAGCCGCCGTCGCTGCGCTGCACGCGCCGTTCGAGCAGGCACGTGCCCTGCGGGTCGGCGACGAGCCGTGCCAGCACGCCGGACACCTCGGCTGCGTCGTCGGGGTCGACCAGCGCGCTCAGCGAGGTGTCCAGCAGCGTCGCCTCCGGCTTGCCCAGGATGCGCCCCATCGCCGGGCTGGCGTAGACGATGCGCCCATCGCGGTCGTGCACGGTGATGGCATCCGCCGCGTGCTGGACCAGGGAGCGGAAGCGCCGCTCGCTGCGGCGCAGCTCCGTGGCCAGGCGGCAGCGCTCGACGGCGATCGCGACCTCGCCGGCGACCAGGCCCAGCGACGAGCGCACACCCGAGGGGATCGGCTCGAAGGCGTGGACGAGCAGCACGCCGTCGCGGGGGTCGTCGTAGATGGGGTGACGCAGCAGGTAGGGGGCCAGCAGCTGGCCGGGCTCGGGGGCACCGGTCGTGGCCGCGGTGTCCGGGTCGTCGTCGGGCAGCGACAGCTCGACCGTGGCGCCGTCGGTGCCCACGAGCAGCCCGGTGCCGCGGACGATGTCGCGGACCTCGTCGAGGTGCTCCGCTCGTGCCAGGCGAGCGGCGGTATCGGCGACCGCGAGCTCCCGCTCGCTCGCGGCGTCGCGCTCGGCCAGGGTGGACTCCAGCCAGCCGACGGCGCCGGCCAGGCGCCACAGCACGAGGCTGAGCATCACCGCCGTGACCCCGGCGGCCAGCACCAGGTCGGTGGTGAGGTCCTGGCGCTCGGTCCCGCCCGCGGTGGCCAGGGCCAGGAACGCCATCGGCGAGCACAGCGCGGCCAGCCACAGGGCGATCAGCCGCCCCTCCGGCAGCGCCTCGCCGGGCTCGTAGGACGGCGCGCCGACCAGCCCCATGTCCCGTCCGAGCGCGGCGGCGCCGACCAGCACCGGCCCGCTCACGGCCAGGGCGCGCAGCAGCGAGCCGTCGAGCACGGTCCCGATGACGGCGGCCGTGCCGGCGACCTCCGAGCCGAGGAACGCCGCCATGCCACCCAGGACGAGGCCGAGGGCGGGGGTGCGGCGCCGAGGCGCGAGCGCCAGCGAGGCCAGCGTGCCCAGCAGGGCCAGCGCGGCGAGCGGGTAGGCCAGCGCGACGATGCGGTCGAGGCCGTGCAGCGTGGGGTCGTGCACGATCTCGACCATCACCAGCAGCCACAGCGCCAGCGTCGCGGCAAGGGTGATCACGCCGGCATCGATCAGCGACTCGCGCAGTCCGGCCGGGCCGTCGTCGGTGAGGAGCCAGAAGACGCCCACGACGAGGAAGAGCGTGCCGCCGAGCAGGGGGACGTCCACCAGGGTGACGTGGTCGGCGGAGCCGTCCCCCAGCGCCGGCTGGGTCACGCCCAGGAGGCGCCCGAGGCCCCACATGAACCAGCCGACCGCCAGCGCGCCCCACGCCTGGGGGCGGGGTGGCGCGTGTGTCCGCACGCCCCAGAGGATGGCCGCGGCCGCGAGCAGCGCCGCAGCGCCCTCGACGCCGACGCGCGTCCCGGTGCCCACCGGTGCCGCGAGATAGGCCCCGAGTCCGAGGGCGGCGACGACCAGGACGGTCATCCTGCCCCGCAAGGGTCCACCTTTCTCTGCCGCCCTGCTCGTGTCGGCCGCAGTCGCCCCGTCTCCACTGAGGTCGGCGCGGCGGTGGCCGAACGCGAGAATGCGAGCGTTCAACGCGCAAAAATTCTTGTCCTGCGCACGGTCGGGTGTGGCGGATGCCACACGGCCTTCACGGCCCCGGTCGCGACCACCGGCGGGCAGGGGCTGTCACGACGGCGACCCGGCCGGTGGTGTCACCCGCGTAGTTGCAGCCATGTCGTTCGTCTGCAAGGCTGGATCGACCAGCAGGAGGCACACGACCATGGCTGCGTTCCACGACGGCGACCACGACCGGTCCGGCCTCGACGACCGCTCACGTCACATCCTCGACTTCGAGCGCGAGTGGTGGAAGTACGCGGGCGCGAAGGAGCAGGCGGTCCGTGAGCACTTCGATCTGTCGCCCACGCGCTACTACCAACTGCTCAACCGGGTGATCGACGATCCCCGGGCGGAGGCCTACGACCCCATGCTGGTCAAGCGGCTCCGTCGTCTGCGGGCCTCACGGCAGCGGCAGCGCGCGGCACGCCGTCTGGGATCCCAGGCGCGCTGACCCCCATGACGGCCAAGCACACGCCTCCGGGTGACGACAGCTTCCGACGTTCCCTGCTGCGCTCCGGGGCGGGAGCCGTCGGCCTCGTCGCCCTGGTGGCGGTGGCGTTCGCCCTGGTCGGGGGGCTGGGGCCCGACGCCGACGGGCCGTTGGTGGCCGAGGCGCCCGAGGACTCCGGCGCGGCCGAGGAGCCCGACGCCGAGGAGGCGGAGGTCGAGGAGCCCGACGAGCCCGCGGACGACGCCGAGGGCCACCCGGAGCCCGAGCCCGAGGAGCCCGAAGAGCCCGAGGAGTCGGACCCGGCGCAGGAGGCCGAGCCGGACGCCGAGGACGGCCCCGGCGACGAGGACGTCGAGGAGCCCGAGCCCGACGACGCAGCGGAGGACGAGGACGACGCCGAGCCGCAGCCGACCGAGGAGGAGGCCCAGGAGGCCGAATCGAGCCCTGCGCGCCAGTTCGCCCCCGGTGACGTGACCGTGCAGGTGCTCGACGGCTACCAGGCCGACGGTGGCGCGGCGGCATCCGGCGTCGCCGGCACGCTCCGTGAGCAGGGCTACACGATCATGGGCGAGAACCCCGCCCGCCGGTACGAGGTGACCACGGTGCTGTGGACGCCCGGCTTCGAGGCCCAGGCGCGCCAGGTCGCCGCCGACCTCGGCGCGGCGGAGGTGCGCCAGCAGCCGGGCAACCTCTCAGAGCGCGTGCAGGTGCACGTGGTCGTGGGCGCCGATCGCGGCTGAGCAGCGCCCACGGGCCGGCGGCGCACCGCGGGCCCGACCCGATCAGGAGTTCTGCAGCAGCTGGAGCTTCTCCAGGACCAGCGCCCGCCGCCGCTCCTCCTCCTCGGGGTCGGTGGCGAGCACGTCCTGCAGGACCTGCGAGAGCGACAGCGGCGAGAACGGCTTGGTGATGTACTCCGCCGCGCCGTGGGACCAGCCCCGGATCTGGTCCTGGTCCTGGACCTTGGCGGTCAGCATCACCACGGGCGTGTCCTTGAGCTCCTCGTCGGCCTTGATCTCCTCGAGGACCTGCCAACCGTCCTTGCGGGGCATCATCACGTCGAGCAGGACCACATCGGGGCGCTCCTCGCGCAGCAGCTGGAGCCCCTCCTCGCCGTCCGCGGCCTCGAGGACCTCGTAGCCCTCGAACTCGAGGTTGACGCGACACAGCAGCAGCACGTCCGGCTCGTCGTCGACGACCAGCACCTTGTGACTCACGACAGGCCTCTCGTGAAGGGATCCCTTGCAGTATGGCGCGTCACGATGCCCGCCGCGCGACCTCGGCGCAAATGTTTCCTCAGGATCCGGCGGGCGCGATTGGCGCTCGGGCGAGCGGCGTGGCACGATGAGGCGCACTGGTGCTCATCCAGAGAGGTGAAGGGCTCGGGCCCGACGAAGCCTCGGCAACCCCCGCCACGGCGGGAAAGGTGCCAAACCCGGACCCGTCGGTGGGTCGATGAGCGAGGGCCACTCCCGGTCCACGATCGTCAGATGCGGCCTCCCCGACGGGGAGGCCGTTCGCATGTCGGCGGCCTCCGCCCGCGGGACGTGTCCACGCCCCGCAGCCCCCGACGGGACGATGAGGACAGGAGCCCCCGTGACGACCATCACCGACGCCGCCCCGGAGCTGACCACCACCGTCACCGGCCTGCGCTGCCGGGAGTGCGGCGAGCAGGAGCCGGTCGGCGCATCGCACGTCTGCGGATTCTGCTTCGGGCCGCTGGAGGTCGTCTACGACCACGAGGCGATCGCCGCTCGGATCTCGCGCGCCCGCATCGAGGCCGGCCCCGCCTCCCTGTGGCGCTACGGCGACCTGCTGCCGGTGCTCTCCGACGACCCGGCCCACCGCATCGACCTCGGCACCGGGTTCACGCCGCTGCGGCCGGCGCCACGGCTGGGGGCGCGGCTCGGGCTCGACGACCTGTGGATCAAGGACGACACCCGCAACCCGTCCGGGTCCTTCAAGGACCGCGTGGTCACCATGGCCGTCTCCGCCGCCCGGGCGCTGGGCATCGACACCATGGCGTGCGCCTCGACCGGCAACCTCGCCGGCGCCGTGTCCGCTCACGCCGCCTACGCCGGGATGCCGGCCTACGTGTTCATCCCCCACGACCTCGAGCGCGGCAAGGTCGTCGGCGCGGCGGTGTACGGCGCCAACGTCGTGGCGGTCGAGGGCAACTACGACGACGTCAACCGGCTGTGCGCCGAGGTCGCCGACGCGCGCGGCTGGGGCTTCGCCAACGTCAACCTCCGCCCCTTCTATGCGGAGGGGTCGAAGAGCATCGGCTTCGAGATCGCCGAGCAGCTCGAGTGGACGCTGCCCGACCACGTCGTGATCCCGATCGCCTCCGGCTCGATGCTGACCAAGATCCACAAGGCCTTCGGCGAGCTCACCCACCACGGGCTGGTCGAGGGCGCGATGCCCCGCATCTCGGGTGCGCAGGCGGCCGGGTGCTCGCCGGTCGCGGAGGCCTTCGCGCGCAACAGCGCCGACGTCCGACCGGTCAAGCCCGACACGATCGCCCGGTCGCTGGCCATCGGCAACCCCGCCGACGGCCCCTACGCGGTCGAGGTCGCCACCGAGACCGGCGGGGCCATCGGCAGCGTCTCCGACGCGGAGATCGTCGACGGCATGCGGCTGCTGGCCGAGACCGAGGGCGTGTTCGCCGAGACCGCCGGCGGGGTCACCGTGGCCAACCTGCGTCGCTTCGCCGAGCAGGGCACGGTCGGTCGCGACGAGCGCGTGGTCGCCGTCATCTCGGGCAACGGCTACAAGACCCTCGAAGCCGTCCAGGACGCGGTGGGCCCGACCCACGAGGTCGGCCCGACCCTCGAGGAGCTCGAGCGCGAGCTCGCCGGCTAGAAGCCCCCGGCATCCGCCCCGATCGACCGCTCAGAGACCGCGCCCGCCGTGATTCCCACCGGGGCGCCACGCCACGAGAAGGAGAGCCTGAACGTGCCGAAGGTCCGCATCCCCACGCCGCTGCGCAAGCTCACCGACGGGCAGGGCGAGGTGGTCGCCGAGGGCGGCGACCTGCGCGCCGTGATCGACGACCTCGAGCGCCAGCACCCCGGGATCGGCGAGCGCCTGCTCGACGACTCGGGCGAGCTGCGCCGCTTCGTCAACGTCTTCGTCCGCGAGGAGGACGTGCGCTTCCTCGACGGCCTCGACACCGAGGTCGGCGACGGCGACACCGTCTCGATCGTCCCCGCGGTCGCCGGCGGCTGCTGCAGCTAGTCGTCCACCCGGCCGCTGCGGCGCGACGGCTCGGTGTCGGGCGCGATGCCGAGGTCGGCGAGCAGCCCTCGGACGCGCTCGCCGATCTCATCGCGGATGGGGCGCACCTCCGCGAGCGGCTGCCCGGCGGGGTCGGGGAGCTCCCAGTCGAGGTAGCGCTTGCCGGGCAGCACCGGGCAGGCGTCGCCGCAGCCCATGGTGACCACCACGTCGGCCTCCTCGAGGCCGTCGCGCGTCCACGGGCGGGGCTGCTCGCCGGTGATGTCGATGTCGAGCTCGCGCATCGCCTCGGTGGCGATCGGGTTGATCGCCTCGGCGGGCTCCGAGCCGCCCGAGCGCACCTCGACGCGGTCGCCGGCGAGCGCGCGCAGCCACCCGGCGGCCATCTGGGAGCGCCCGGCGTTGTGGACGCACACGAACAGCACGGTGGGGGTCTCGCTCATGGTCTGGCCTTCCTCTCTCGATGGGGCCGTGGCGGGGTCAGGGCGGGCCGAGGTCGGTGTCGGCGGGGGCGGTCACGGGCAGCTCGACGACGAACCGAGAGCCCTCGCCGAGGATGCTCTCGACGCGCACGACCCCGCCGTGGCGCTCGACGGCGTGCCGCACGATCGCCAGCCCGAGGCCCGTGCCGCCCGAGGCCCGTGACCGGGCGATGTCGACGCGGTAGAAGCGCTCGAAGACCCGGTCGAGGTCGTCGCGGGGGATGCCGATGCCGGTATCGACGACCTCGAGGCGCCAGCCGTCCCCGGCCGGGGCCAGCTCCACCGTGATGCTGCCGCCGTCTCGGTTGTAGCCCACGGCGTTGTCCAGCAGGTTGCTCACCACCAGGCGCAGGTCCGCCTGGGACCCCGCGATGCGGGCCGCCGTGGGCAGGTGCCGCACGATTCGCAGGTCGTGCGCGCGTGCGCGACCCGCCACCCGCTCGAGCTCCTCGTCCAGCAGCTGCACGAGGTCCACCGGCTGCAGGGGGCGCTCGCTCTCCTCCTCGAGTCGCCGCAGGGACAGCAGCTCGGTGATCAGCCGGCCGAGCCGGGCTGCCTCGCTGGCCAGGCGCTCGGCCAGCTCCCGGCTGCGGTCGTGGTCGCGCTGGTCGGTCGTGACCGTGAGCGCATCCGCGAGCGCCTGGATGCCCGAGACCGGGGTCTTCATCTCGTGGGAGGCGTTGGCCACGAAGTCCCGCCGGACGGCATCGACCCGCGAGCGGGCCGTCTGGTCGCGCAGCAGCAGCAGGACGTGGTCGCCGACGGGAGCCGCGATCGCCTCCAGGTCGCCGCGGTCGACGCGGGTCGCCATGTGGGCGGGAGCATCACTGGCCGCGGCCTCCTCCACCAGATCCACGAGCTGCGCCGTTCCCAGGGCCTGCGTGGCGGTGTAGGAGCCCTCGGGCAGGTCGAACAGCGCTCGGCCAGGGGGGTTGGCCGCGACCAGCCGGCGGTCGGGACCGAAGAGCAGGGCGGCATCGGGCAGCGCTGCCAGCAGCTGCACCGCGCCGGGACCGTCGGGCCCGCTCACGGCTGGTCGTCGAAGCGGTAGCCCACCCCGCGGACCGTCTGGATCCGTCGGGGAGCGGCGGGGTCGTCCTCGATCCGGGAGCGCAGCCGCCGGATGTGCACGTCGAGGGTCTTGGTGTCGCCCACGTAGTCCGCGCCCCACACCCGATCGATGATGCGGTCGCGGGTGAGCACCAGGCCGGCGTGGTCGATCAGCAGCTCGAGCAGGTCGAACTCCTTGGGCGGGAGCTCCACCGCGTGGCCGTCCACGCGCACCTCGTGGCGGGCGCGGTCGAGCCGGACCCCGCCGGCCTCCACCGGTGCGAGCGGCTCGTCGGGCTCCGGTGCGCGTCCACGCCGCAGCACCGCCCGGATCCGCGCGATCAGCTCCCGTGTCGAGAAGGGCTTGGTGACGTAGTCGTCGGCGCCGAGCTCGAGGCCCACCACCCGGTCGACCTCGGTGTCCTTCGCGGTGAGCATGATGATGGGCACGTCGCTCTCGGCCCGCAGGCGCCGGCAGACCTCGGTGCCGCCGAGCCCCGGGAGCATGAGATCGAGCAGCACCAGGTCCGGACGATGACGCTGCCAGGCCGCAAGGGCCCGGTCGCCGTCCCGCACCCAGTGCAGGCGGAACCCCTCGGCCTGCAGCGAGGTCGTCAGGCCCTCGCCGATGGCGGCCTCGTCCTCGACGAGCAGGATGGAGATCACGCCCGCAGCGTAGCCGTCCCCTGCTCGTATCATCGCCTGGCCCCGAGGAGGCGCCGGTGCAGGACTTCGATGCGGAGCGGGATGCGCTGACCGATGCGCTGGTGCGCAGCGGCGACACCGTGGTGGACATGCTCGAGCGCGCCGTGAGCTCGCTGGTGCGCCGGGACGAGGCCGCGGCCACCGAGGTCATCGCCGCCGACGACCGCGTCGACGCCGCGTTCGCGGATCTCCAGCACCGGATCGTGGCCGCGATGGGGCTGCCGGAGGTCGCACGCGATGGCCACCGGGAGCTGGCGGCGCTGCTGCACGTCAACATCCACGTGGAGCGGATGGGGGACTACGCCGTGAACGTGGCCCGCGCCAGCCTGCGCGCGGGCCACGAGCCGCGCGACCCCGAGCTGGCGGCCCAGCTGCAGGAGCTGGGGCTGCTGGCCACCGATGTCGCCCGGACCGCCGTGCGGGCCTTCGCCCGCCGGGACGCGGTCGCCGCCCGCCGCCTGCCGGGACTCGACGACGCCGTCGACCGCCTCAACGTCGGGGTCTTCCGCCGGCTCGTGGAGCTCGCCACCGACGACACCCGCCTGCTGTGGGCCACCCACATGATCCTCGTGGCCCGACAGGTGGAGCGCTACGCCGATCACGCCGTCGACATCGGGGAGGCCACGATCTTCGCGGCCACCGGCGAGGTGGTCGAGCTGTCCTCGAACGCGCTCGGAGACGACGTGGGCCCGGCCTGAGCGGTCACGCCGTGATCTGCGGGTCATTGCTGGAGAGCTCCACGGTCTCGCCGGTCACGGCGAAGAGGGTCTGCTCGCCGATGTCGACGGCATGGTCGGCATAGCGCTCGATGGAGCGCGCGACCACGATCAGGTGCGTCGCCCACTCCAGGTGGCGCTCGTCCGCGGCGGCGAGCTCCACGAGCCGGCGGAAGATCTCGCGATTGCTCGCGTCGACCCGGTCGTCGAGCGTCGGCAGACGGTGCGCGAGGGCGACGTCGGCGTCGGAGAACGAGCGGAGCGCCGCGCGCGAGACGTGGCAGGCGGCCGCGCCCATCTCGACCATGGACGCCGCCAGCGCCGGATGGTCCGCGAGGTCGCCGATCACCGGCGTCATCTTGGCCACGTGGGTCGCGTAGTCGCCGAGCCGCTCCACGTGGATGTTGACGTGGAGCATGGCCGACAGGATGCGCAGGTCGCCGGCGACCGGTGCCTGCAGGGCCAGCAGCCCGAGGATCCGCTCCTGGGCGGCCCGGTAGGCCGCATCCACCTCGTTGTCCCGGGCGATGACCTCGTCCGCGCCCGGCGCGCCGGCGGTCACGAGCGCGTGCACGGCGGCCTCGAGCATCGCGTCGCAGGTCGCCGCGGTCGCCGCCAGGTCCTGCCGCAGTGCCTGGATGCCCGCATGGAACTCGTCACGCATGGCTGGCCTCCTCGAATCGGCCGGTGGTGGTCCGAGTCCTCAGCCGAAGCGGCCCGTGATATAGGCCTCGGTCCGGGGGTCGGAGGCCTGGGTGAACAGCCGCTGCGTGCGGTCGAACTCGACCAGTCGCCCCACGCGCGCGCCGGGCCCGGCATCCATGTCGACCGTGAGGAAGGCGGTCCGGTCGGACACGCGGGCGGCCTGCTGCATGTTGTGGGTGACGATCACGATCGAGTAGTCGCCCCGCAGCTCGCGCATCAGGTCCTCGATCTTCAGCGTGGCGATGGGGTCCAGGGCCGAGGCCGGCTCGTCCATCAGGATCACGTCGGGATCCATCGCGATGGCCCGCGCGATGCACAGCCGCTGCTGCTGGCCGCCGGACAGCGCCTGGCCGGGCTCGCGGAGCTTGTCGCGGACCTCGTCCCACAGGGCGGCGCCGCGCAGGGCCCGCTCCACCGTGTCGTCGAGGTCGCGGCGCCGGCCGTGGAGCCGGGGCCCGAAGGCCACGTTGTCGTAGACCGACATCGCGAAGGGGTTCGGCTTCTGGAAGACCATGCCGATGCGCCGTCGGACCTCGGCGGGGTCGACGTCGGGCGCGTGGATGTCCTCGCCGTGGTAGCGGATGGAGCCCCGCTGGCTCGCGCCGTCGATGAGATCGTTCATGCGGTTGAGCGACCGCAGCAGCGTGGACTTGCCGCAGCCCGAGGGTCCGATGAGCGCGGTGATCTCGCCCTTCGGGATCCGCAGGTCGATGTCGACGACGGCCGGGGTCTGCCCGTAGGTGACCGTCAGGCCCTCGATCTCGAAGACGGCGTCGCGGATCTGCTCGCCGACCTGTGCGTGGTCGCCGCTGTCGGCCAGCCCCGCGTGGCGCAGGTCCACACGCCGCGGCTGCGATCCGGTGGGGGTCTCATGCACGGCGGTGCTCCTCGACGGTGCGCTGGGGTGCGGTGCGATGTCCATGGGGACCTCGATGTGGGAGGCGGTCAGTCGGGGCGCACGCTGCTGCGGGACGAGACGAGCCGGGCAAGCGCCGTGAGGACGAAGACGATGCCGAGCAGCAGCAGGGCACCGGCCCAGGCGCGCTGCTGCCCGGCGGCGAAGGGCTGGGTGGCGCCGTCGTAGATCAGCAGCGTCAGCGCGCTCTGCGGGGTGCCCTGCAACGCGGTGACGACCGACAGGGCGCCGAGCGCGGTCAGCAGCAGCGGCGCGGTCTCGCCCGCCGCGCGCGCCACGGCGAGCATCGCCCCGGTCACCAGCCCCGGGCGGGCCGTGGGCAGCACGATGCGCATGATCGTCTGCCACCGGCGGGGGCCCC
>SKLC01000280.1 GCA_007123425.1 Nitriliruptoraceae bacterium | reverse complement strand
CGCGGCCGATGCGGCCGGCGACCGGGACGCACGCGACGAAGTGGGCGGGCAGCGCTCGTCCGACGCGCTCGCGGAGCTGCTCGGCGGGGTGCTGGGAGGCGGACGATGAGGGCCCGCCGGCTGGTCTGGCTCGCCGCGGGCCTCGTGGCCGTGGCGGTCGCGGTGGTGATCGTGCCGCGGGCGCTGGCGGCCGACGTGGTGGAGGTCACCGCGACCTACGACGAGGTCGGCGACCTCGTCGAGCGCGGGCACGTGCGGTTCGGCGACGTCCCGGTGGGCTCGATCGCCGGGATCGAGCTCGCCGAGGATCACCGTGCCGAGGTGACGCTGCACCTCGACGCCGACCAGCGGCTGCCACAGCGCGCGGTCGCGGTGCTGCGCATGACCTCGCTGCTCGGCGAGCGCTACGTGGACCTGGTCCCCGATCCCGAGGAGGGCGGCGCGGTCGTCGACGGCGCGCAGCTGCCCTCGGACTTCGAGCAGGACATCGAGCTGGTCGTGGAGTCCGGCAGCGAGCTGCTGGGCGCGCTCAGCGTCGACCGGGTGGCGCGGGTGATCGAGGTCGGCCACCGCACCTTCGACGGCCGCGGAGACCGGGTCGGCGAGCTGCTGGACGAGCTCGGCGACTACGCCGGGCACCTCGAGCGGGAGCGCGACCAGCTCGCGGACTTCCTCGACGCCTCCGAGCGGCTGGCCGCGACCGCCGCGCCCGACGCGCAGCTGCACGCGGCCGCGCTCGAGGACCTCGCCGACCTCACCGAGGTGCTCGCCGAGGAGGAGCAGCGGCTGGTGGGCGCCCTCGACGAGCTGTCGGGCACCGCCGAGGTCGGCGCCCGCATCGTCGCCGACAACCGGCAGAGCCTCGACGACCTGCTCGCCCGTGTCAGCCGGACGGCCGCCGAGCTGCTGCGGATCGACGGCGCCCTGGAGAACCTGCTGCTGTGGCTGCCCCGGCACAACCTCGCCGTGCCGGGCGGCGTGGTCTCCGAGCACGTCCAGGTCATCAACGACTTCACCCTGTGCGGCATCAACGACGAGCCCGACAACCCCGCCAACGCCTGCCTGCCGCCCAACCCGGGCGAGCCGAACGACCCGCCGCCGGGCTTCGAGATCGACGAGTGCCTGCTCTACAACGTCAACTGCGAGGGCTTCCCCGACGGCGTCACGCCCTACCGCGGCGACGTCGAGGAGGAGCGCACCACGCCCGAGGAGCGCCAGCGCAAGGTGGAGGCCGCCGAGGGGACCGCCCACCACGAGCGGCAGCCCCGACAGCCGGCGCCCCGGGGGCTGCCATGACCGGGGCCGCCATGACCAGCGCTGGCATGACCAGGGCTGCCACGATCAGGGGGCTGCCATGACCGGAGGGCGCGGACGGGTCACGCTCAACGTGGCGGTGGTCGTCGTGGTGTCGATGGTCGTGCTCGCGGCCGCCGGCTTCCGGTTCCTGGGCACCTTCGGCGCCGACGACCGGGAGCTCGTGGTCGAGCTGCCGGAGTCCGGCGGCGTGCTGGCGGGCCAGCCCGTGACGGTGCGGGGGATCGGCGTGGGCGTGGTGCGCGACACCGAGCTGACCGCCGACGGCGTGCGCGTGACCATGGACGTCGACGCCGACCGGGACGTGCCCCGCCACGTGCTCGTCCAGGTGCTGCGGCGCTCCCCGATCGGCGAGCAGGCGGTCGAGCTCACGCCGGTGCCCGGCGACTGGGAGGCCGAGGGCGCGGACGCGTTCGTGGCGCGCGACGTCCCCCGCGCCGAGGGCTGGTCCGCGCTCGAGGCCGGCGAGGACCCCGACGTGCGCGGCGTCTCGGTGCCCTCCTCGGTGCCCGAGGTGCTGCGCCTGGCCGACGACCTGCTCGCCTCCATCGACGAGCAGGCCCTGATCACCGTCGTCGACGAGCTCGGCACCGCGGTCGAGGGCCGCGACGACATCCTCCGCGAGCTCACCGACGACGGGACCGCGGTGTCGGCGACGCTGCTGGCGGCCTCCGACGACATCGAGCGCCTGCTGGAGGTCAGCGAGCCCACGCTGCGCACCATCCACGACCAGCGGGACGCCCTGCGCACGGGGCTGGACAGCAGCGCGGATCTGCTGGCCACGCTGGCGGCGCGCGGCGACGAGGTGGCCGACATCCTCGAGGCCGCCCCGGGCGCGCTGGACGAGGCCACCCGCCTGATCGCCGAGCAGGCCCCCAACCTCCACTGCCTCAACCGCGACCTGCTGGGCCTGGGCCAGCTGCTGGCCGGCGACGACGTGCTGGGCTACCTGGGCCAGCTGCTGGACCACCAGGGCTACTTCTACGGCAGCTTCGACGTCGGCACGCAGTGGGACCCCTACCGGCCGGGGCAGCTGTGGGCGCGGGTCAACATCCTGCTGCCCGAGGTCGTCACCCGGCCGGCCGCGGCCGCCAAGACCCCGCGCACACCCACGCCGCCCACGCTGCCCGGGGCGCACTGCGACTCCCCGTTCGGGCTGGGGGTCGACGCGGTGCGCCAGGCCGACCCGGCCCCGATGCCGCCCGACACCACCTCGCCGGGCATCGAGTACGCACCCCGCGAGGACGGGGCGGGCGACCGGGCCGATCACGGCCTGCTCGACGAGGCCCGGCAGCGCCGCTAGGACGCCCCGCCGTCGCCGACAGCGCCGTCAGGACGCCCCGCCGTCGGTCGGGGCCTGCTCGTCGGCCACCTGCTGGATCGCGCGCTCGCCGGCGCGCTGCAGCTCCTGGGCCATCAGCGGTCGCACGACCTCGATCGCGATGGGGCGCAGCCGGCCCAGGGTCTCCAGGGTGCCGGCCAGCTCCTCCTCGTCGAGCAGCCGGTCCGGAGGCGGGGTGATGTGGTCGGTCACCAGCGCGACGAACCGGTCGGCGATCCCGGCGATGTCGGCGCGCAGCAGCGCCACCAGGTCGAGGATGGCGCCCAGCGGCACGCCGGCGCGGATCAACTCCTCGCCGGCCTCGATCAGCAGCGGGCTGGGGGCGAGGTAGCGGCCCTCGGCCTCGGGCCGGATGAGGTCGAGCTCGATCGCCCGGCGCAGCAGCTCCGGGTCGCCCTCGGCCTCGGGGAAGCGCTCGAGCAGCTCGGCCAGCGTGTAGCGCGCCGCCTCCTCGTCGACCAGCGGCGCGGCCAGCAGGTGCTTGAAGCCGAGGAGGTGGCCGAGGTCGCCGCCCTGCGCCCAGGTGCGCAGCAGCTCGCCGATCGCCGCCAGCGAGAACCCGCGCTCCTGCAGCTCGTGGATGATCTGCAGGCGGTGGAGGTGCTCCTCGCCGTAGTAGCCGGTCCGCCCCTCGAGCGTCGGCGGCGGCAGCAGCCCCCGGGCCTGGTAGGCCCGGATGTTGCGTGAGGTCGTGCCGGCGTGTGTGGCCAGCTCATCGATGCGCAGCTGCATGCGCCCCATGGTAGGCGACGCCGTCACGCGGCCCGACCGGCGCTTGCCGCCGGCGGTACGGTGGGCACGAGCGAGGAGGCCAGCCATGCAGGACTCGCTGACCGGCCGCCTGCTGGTGGCGCTGCCGGTGCTCGAGGACCCCAACTTCGAGCGCGCGGTCGTGTTCGTGCTCGACCACGACGAGGAGGGCGCGCTGGGCGTGGTGCTCAACCGCGCGTCGGACGTGCCGCTCGTCGAGGCGCTCGACGGATGGTCGGCGCTGGCGGCCAGCCCCGAGGTGGTCTTCGGCGGCGGGCCGGTCGAGCCCACGGCGGTGGTCGCGCTCGGCCACGAGCTCTCCGACGTCCCGGTGCCCGAGAGCCGGGTGGTCCACGGCGGCGAGGACGGGCTGGGCCCCGTGCGCCTCGTGGACGTGTCGGCCGACCCGCCTGCGGGCGAGCTCGCCGAGGTGCGGATCTTCGCGGGCTACGCGGGCTGGGCGCCCGATCAGCTCGAGGCGGAGATCGACCAGGGCGCGTGGGTCAGTGTGCCGGCGCTGGCCGAGGACGTCTTCACCCGCGACCCCGACCGGCTGTGGCAGCGGGTGCTGGCCCGCCAGCCCGGGCGGCTGCGGCTGCTGGCCAGCTTCCCCGAGGACCCCTCGACCAACTGACGGTCAGTCGGCGGTGGGGGCCTGCGGGTCCTCGCAGTGGAACGGGGCCTCGTCCTCGGCGCCGTGCCAGTACTGCTCCTCCCCGGCGACGTCGAGGACGGCGAGGTAGCCGGGCACGATCGCCTGGGTGTACATCTCGCCCTCCTCGGGGCAGCCGCGCGCCCCGTCGGGCCACTCGACCTCCTCGGCGCGCAGCACCTCGATCTCCTCCTCGGCCACCCCCCGCTCCGCGACCGCCGCCGCGATGGCCTGGTCGAGGAACTCGTCGAGGTCGGCCGGCGCGTCGCCGTCCTCGACGTCGTCGGCGTCCTCGTCGTCGTCCTCGGCGTCGGGGGCCGCCTCGTCGACGTCCTGGCTGGCGGGGGGCGACTCGTCGGTGGCGCCACCGCAGGCGGCCAGCAGCAGCGCGAGGGCGCCGAGGAGGGAGGTCGTGACGCGGTGCTGTCGCATGGGGTGCTCCTGCTCGTCGGGCCGCCGGCCCGGGTGGCCGGCTGGTCGGGGGTGGGACGAGGCCCGTGCCGGCCCGGTTCCATCGTGCCGTGGGAGCCGCGACCGTGGTGGGCCGCGACACCGTCCGGGGGTGGGCGATGCCGATCGCGACGGGGTGCGCGCCGGCGCGAGGCGGGGGTCGGGCGGGCACGCCCGTAGACTCGAGCGCGACCCGGCGCGACCCGGCGCGGAGGACCATGGCGTGGGCGAGACCTCCTGGACGTTCCTGCTCGTCGGCTCCGTCGCGGCGGTGGGCGCCGCGCTGACGGTCGGCACGCTGCTGGCGCTCGTGCGCTACCACCGCACGGGCGTGTTCCCCGGCCGGGAGGACGCCGACGGCGAGGTCACCGGCATGCAGCTGGTCGCCCTGTGGGTGCGCGCCGGGCTGGGGGTGGTCATCGCCGCGATCGGCGTCTGGTGGCTGATCGCCGCCGACCTGATCTGATCGCCTGCGGGCGGGTGGCCCGCCATCTGCCGTAGCCTCTCGCTGCACGACGAGGACGCCTGGGGACGAAGGGGCGACGATGCGCGTTGGGATCCTGGCCGCGGGCAGCGCGGTGGTGCTCGCACTGGCCGCCTGTGGCGATGACGAGGGCGCCGGGGCCGAGCAGGGCGACGCGGAGGTCGCGGAGAGCGCCGCCGACGAGGTCGACGACCCCGACGGCGGCGGTGACGACGACGGCGCCGACGACACCGGTGACGCCGAGGACCCGGCCGGGGCCGACGACCCCAGCGGCGACGCCGGCGAGGCG
>SKLC01000317.1 GCA_007123425.1 Nitriliruptoraceae bacterium | reverse complement strand
GACCGACTCCGACTGGGACCGCGAGAAGCTCCAGGAGCGCCTCGCGAAGCTCTCCGGCGGCGTCGCGGTCGTCAAGGTCGGTGCCGCGACCGAGACCGAGCTCAAGGAGGTCAAGCACCGCGTCGAGGACGCGCTCGAGGCCACCCGTGCGGCCGTCGAGGAGGGCATCGTCGCCGGTGGTGGCACCGCGCTGCTGCAGGCCGAGTCCGCGCTCGACAAGCTCGACCTCGAGGGCGACGAGGCCACCGGTGGCAAGATCGTGCGCCACGCGCTGACCGCGCCGCTGTACTGGATCGCCAACAACGCGGGCCTCGAGGGCTCCGTGGTGGTCGAGAAGGTCCGCGGCATGGACGCGGGCAGCGGGCTCAACGCCCTGACCGGCGAGTACGAGGACCTGCTCAAGGCCGGCATCATCGACCCGGCCAAGGTCACCCGCTCGGCGCTGCAGAACGCCGCGTCGATCGCCGGCCTGCTGCTCACCACCGAGGCGCTGATCGCCGACAAGCCCGAGGAGAACGAGGGCGGCGGCGGCCACGACCACGGCATGGGCGACATGGGCGGCATGGGCGGCATGATGTGATCGCGCCCACCGTCTGACCATCCGGTCACGCTCGGGGCCCCGCCACACGGCGGGGCCCCGACGCGGTCGCAGCGACACCGACTGCGACCCGGCGGACTGCTCGTGCGCTGTCTCGCGGCCGGGCTGTTCGTGTGCTGCATCGACGGTGAGCGCGTCACCTCAGCACACGAGTGCGGACCAGGCGGCCCCGATCGTTCCTTCGGGCTCGAGCGCATGAGGCATGGTCGCGCTCGATCCCGCGTTCAGTCTGGGCGCGTGTCGGTCGTCCACAGGCGGCGGGCGGCTCATCGTCCGTGCCGCTCGGTGGTCGGGGAGGCTTCCGGGCATGGCCTCCTGGATCCATGATCTGACCGAGCTCTGTCTCCGACGGGGCCCGGTCCATGTCGGGATCGCCGCTCACCGTCTCGGCGTGCCCCGGCGCCGCATCCTCGACCTCGCCCGTCGCCAGCGCTGGTGGCGTCCGTATCCGGCGGTGCTCGCGCCGCCCGGTACGCCCCGCACCCCTTGGACCCGGGCAGCCGCCGCGGTCGCCCACGTGCGGGGTGGGGACCCACGGGATCCGGTCCCGTGCGCGCTCGGCCGATGGTCAGCGGCCGCCTCCCTCGATGTGGGGCCCGGAGCACCACGCCGACCGCAGCTCCTCGTTCCCGCGGAGCGCACCCCGCGCTCGGTCGCGGGACCGGAGATCCTGCGCAGCCGTGGCTTCGGGCTCGACGACGTCGTGAGCCGTGGCCGCCTCCCGGTGGCATCACCTGCCTGGATCGTGCGCTCGTGCGCGCCGGTCGCCGGCCTGCAACTGTTGACCAGCCTCGTCATCGACCTGGTCCAGGCGCGTCACCTGCAGCTGTCCGTGCTGGCCGAGCACCATGCCCGCTGGTCCCGCTCCCCGGGGCGTCCGCGCGTCAGGGAGGTGCTCGAGCGGCTGGACGCGGCCGGCCGGACGGACTCGACCCTGGAGCTGCGGGTCCGGGAGCGGCTGGTCGGGGCCGGCGTGCCCCTCGATCGGGGACAGGTCGCCGTGGACGCGGGCGACGGCGTGCCTCGACACCTCGACCTGGGCATCGCCAGGATCCGGTTCGGGATCGAGGTCGACTCGATGCTCGCGCACAGCATGAGGTCGCAGCTCAGGGCCGACGTCCGCCGCAGCAACGCGCTGGCCCTCGTCGCCGATGACTGGCGCATCATCCGGGCGACGTGGGAGGACGTCGAAGGCGGGTGGGAGCCCTTCCTCGACCTCGTGTGCCGGGTCGTCCGCGACCAGTCGCGCCGGCATCTGGGTGTGGCGTGGCCACCACCCTGACCCGCGCCGCCACCCGCAGACGCCGCTCCCACCGGGGCGCCCGGGCCCGGCCCGGGTCGCGCCGGATTCGTGTGCTGGATCGACGCTGGTGACGTCGCATCGGCACACGAATCCGGCGCTTCCAGGCAGCCGGCAGCCGTAGGATGCGGCCATGACACGTCACCCGTTCCTTGATCACGGTCCGCCCATCCCCTTCGCCCACCGGGGAGGGGAGGTCGAGGGGCTCGAGAACTCGATGGCGGCCTTCCAGGACGCGTACGACCTGGGGTATCGCTACCTCGAGACCGACCTGCACGCGACCGCCGACGGGGTGCTGGTCGCCTTCCACGACGAGCGCCTCGACCGGGTGACCGACCGCACCGGCGCCATCGCCGACCTGCCCTACGAGGAGGTCGCCAAGGCGCGCATCGGTGGTCGCGAGCCGATCCCGCGCTTCGATGAGCTGCTGGCGAGCTTCCCCGACGTGCGCTGGAACCTCGACGTCAAGGCCGACCCGGCGCTCGCGCCCCTGCTCGAGCGCCTCGCCGGTGACGACGAGCTGCTCGAGCGGACCTGCGTCGGCTCCTTCTCCGACGCACGGCTGGTGAGCGTGCGCACGGTGCTGGGGGAGCGGGTGTGCACCTCAGCGGGGCCCAACGAGGTGCGCCAGCTGCGGGCCACCTCGCTGCTGGGGCGCCTGTCCGCGCGGTTGCCGATCGCGGCCGACTGCGTGCAGATCCCCACGCGCCACGGCCGCATCCCGCTGGTGGACCGCACCATGCTCTCGGCGGCCCGGGCCCACGGGATGCCGGTCCACGTGTGGACCATCAACGAGGAGGCGGAGATGCGCCGCCTGCTCGACCTCGGCGTGGACGGCATCATCACCGATGCGACCCGCACGCTGCGCGAGGTGCTCCTCGAGCGCAACGCCTGGCGAGGGTGACCGACCCCCCGGGCGACCGGAGCGCCCCCGAGCGGCCGAGGCCCCGGTGACCGGGCCCCCGAGTCGCCGGGGGGCCCCGAGTGCCCCGGACTCCCAGGGTGAGCGGAGCCCCCGGATGACGGGAGACCCCGGGTGACCGGGGACGGGCTCGGTGACGGTGGGCGGGTCGCCGGAGCTCTGGCCAGCGACCGCAGCCGCGCGCTCATGTGAGCGCGGCGTAGCCCTCCTCGTCGGTCTCCTCCTCCTCGAGCCCGTGCTCGATCTGCTCGGTGGCGGCACCCCGTGCCGACTCGATGGCGCCGTAGCGGCGCTTGAGGCGCGAGACCTGATACTCCCAGCTCGCCTCGGGGCCGGTGCCCATCGCGCGGCTGCGCTCCCGGCGCGCCTCGGCCTCCGGCGAGGTGTCGGCCTGCAGGGCCTCCCGGCGACGCTTCATGTGCTCGAACATCTCGTCGAGGTTGGCCTTGGTGACCTCCCACATCCGGTCGTCGGCCGCGACGTGGCGTCGGATGTTGTAGGTGCCCCAGGCCAGGTGGCGGCGCTCGTCGGTCGAGATGTAGCGGATGATCTCGCGCATGCCCGGGAACAGCCCGCCCAGCGAGTCGAGGATCTTCGCCCACGCCCAGTAGCCGGTCAGCGCCAGGGTGCCCTCGACGAACTGGTTGTAGACGACGTTGGCGCGGATCTGGGCCTCGGGGGACTGGTCGGTCCACAGCCGACCCATCGCCTCGGGCTGGAGCTTGGCGAAGATGCCGCCGACCGGCTCGCCGTCCTGGGCCGCGTCCTCCAGCATGTAGTGCAGGTCCTTGGTGACGCCCACCGCGTCGAACCAGCGCCGGAACGCCTCGACGTGCTTGGCCTCCTCGAGGGCGAACTGGGTGAGATACATCTCGTCCTCGAGGCGCCCCTCGACCGCCATGGCGTGCATGAAGGGCTGGATGTCCTCGGTGACCGCCTCCTCGCCGATGAGGAACTGCACGGCCAGGCCGGCGATGCCCTCCTTCTGGCCCTGGTCGAGCAGCTGCCAGTGCTCGGCGTCCTGCGACATGTCGATCGCGGAGGGGTCCCAGAACTTCTGGTTGCCCTGCACGAACAGCCGCATCGGCAGCGCCTGCCAGTCCAGCCCACCCTCGAGGATCGAGTGGAAGGTGCTGCGCACGCGCGGGCCCGGTGCCGTGTGTCCGTTCGATGCCGGTGCCCCCGCCGGTGTCTGGGGTGGCGTGGTGGTCGTCGTGTCAGCGCTCATGTGTGGTCCTCTCCCTGTGAAGCCCGTGGCGGCGCCGCGGACGCTGCAGGCGCCGGGATCGTCGACGCCGTCGACGGCCCCACGGGGTCCGGTCCCGCGACGCTCTCCCTGCCCGCGGCTGCTGCTGGCACTGTAGTCCAGCGATACTGCACGGGATTCGAAGATCGCCGACGGATCTCGAGCGCGGGAGGCTCGCCCGCTCCTCGCGCCGCGATGCGCCGTCCGCCTCGCCGGCCCCGGCGGGCTCGGACCGCCCGGGCAGCTGGATTCGCTGGCGGACCGGTCAGGCGGCCTCGCCCCAACGCCGGGTCGCGGCCAGCAGCGCCGCACCCAGCGCGACGGCCAGGCCGGCAAGGCCCGCCACCACAGCGAGCGCGTCACCGGTGCGCGGCAGCTCGTCTGCGGTCAGCTGCACGCCGAGGACCTCGACCTCCCCCTCGTCGCCCGGGGCCCCGGCCGAGGAGGCCTCGTCGGGCTGCCCCCCGTCACCCTCGGTGGCGCGGTCCTCCTCGACGCCGCCGCTCTGGTGCCGATCCGGCTGCTGGCCAGCATCGTCCGCCGTGTCCTGTTCGTCGCCCTCCGGTCGCTCGCCAGCATCGGCGTCCGTGTCCGGCTCCGCACCGGAACCGGGGTCGTCGTCGGGCCCGTCGCCCTCGTCGCGGTCGGCGTCGTCCTCGCCAGCGGAGCCGTCCTCGCCGGCGTCTTCCTCGCCAGCGGAGCCTTCCTCGCCCGGAACGTCATCCTCCTCTCCGGGAGCGTCCCCCTCGCCGGGAGCGTCCCCGTCGCCGGGAGCGTCCCCGTCGCCGGGAGCCGCGCCGTCGTCGGCGCCCACGAGGTGGCCGCAGAACCGCAGCTCGAGGACATCCTCGACGTGCCCCGTGCGCAGATCGCCGTCCTCGAGCCATGCGCTGCCGTCGGCGCGCACCACCTCGACGGCCTCGACGACCGCGTGCTCGGCCGCCTCCCACCCGACGGCCTCCCAGCCCGACCGGTCCTCGCGCAGGACCTGGGAGGTGATCGCGACCGCCTCGGCCTCGCCGCTCGTCCCGTCCGGGTCGTGGGCGACCAGCAGCTCGCAGGCCCGGTCGCCCGTCCGCTCGTCGGCCCGGTCGCCCGTCCGCTCGTCGGCCCGGTCGCCCGTCCGCTCGTCGACCTCCTGCTCCCCGGGCTCGCGGCTGTCGGCGGACGGCTCCCCCGTGGTGGCAACCGGGTCGGCGGCAGCGTCGTCGGTGGCCTCCG
>SKLC01000082.1 GCA_007123425.1 Nitriliruptoraceae bacterium | reverse complement strand
CCGAGGCGCGCGACGCGGGTGCGCTGCGGCCCGGCATGGCGGCGACCATCGAGCGGCTCATCGAGGCCACCACGCGGCTCGAGCAGATGCCGCCACCGCGTCAGCTCGTCGTGGAGCTCGGCGACATGCGCGTGCGCCTGAGCCTCGAGGAGGCGGGGCTGCGGGTGCAGCTCCTCGGCGACCAGGAGGCCACCGACAACGAGCTGCTCCGCGAGGCCAGCGAGGAGCTGCGGGCCCGGGGATTCGACCTCGCCGAGGGGCAGGGGCGGGACGGCGAGGACCGGCCCCCGGGTGGCGCTCCGATGCGGGATGGATCGCAGCCGGGCAGTCGCCCGGGAGCCGCCACGACGACCGCCGACACCGCCCGCGCCGCTGCCGCGGCCGCCGACACCGCGCTGCGCATCTAGGAGGAACCCGCCATGCCCACCCCCATCGGCGGCGTCGCCGCATCCCCCCAGGCCGCCGGCGCCAACCAGGCCGACTCGGCCATGAACGCGCTGACCGGCATGGGCAGCGACGGCTTCATGAAGCTGCTCGTCGCCCAGCTGCAGTATCAGAACCCGCTCGAGCCCGCCGACCCCGGCGAGATGATGGTGCAGACGTCGCAGCTGGCACAGCTCGACGCCTCCCAGCAGCTGGCCTCGCTCCAGCGCCGCGACCTGGGCCTGCAGCACGCGCTGCTGGCCACGGGGATGCTCGGCGCGGAGGTCACCGGCACCGGCGCCGACGACACGCCCGTCGAAGGCGTGGTCGACGGTGTCCGCTACACGACCGACGGCCCCGTGCTCGACGTCGGCGGCCGCGAGCTGTCGCTCGACAGCGTCACCGAGGTGCGCCGCACACAGCCCGAGCCACCGACGGCCTGACGCCGTCGGCCACATCCCCCGGTGCTCGATCGGCACGCCCCGAGCACACCACCAGACCCCGGCAAGTGACCGATCCGAGGAAAAGAGGAGCCACCATGCTGCGCTCGATGTTCTCCGCAGTCTCCGGCCTGCGGGCCCACCAGACCATGATGGACGTGACCGGCAACAACATCGCCAACGTCAACACCTCCGGCTACAAGGGCAGCCGGACGACCTTCCAGGAGACGCTCGCCCAGGCCACCCGCGGCGGCACGGCGGGCGTGGCCGGCGACGACGGCCAGGGCGGTGTCAACGGCATCCAGCTCGGCTTGGGCTCACAGGTCGCCGCCACCGACATGGTCTTCACCCAGGGCGCCTCCCAGACCACCGGGCGCTCGACCGACGTCGCCATCCAGGGCGAGGGCTTCTTCCTCGTCGACTCCGGCGGCGAGCAGCGCTACACCCGCGCCGGGGCCTTCTCGTTCGACAACCAGGGACAGCTCGTGGGACCCGGGGGCGAGCGCGTCCAAGGGTGGTTGCACGAGGGAGCCGCGGGGGACGATCTCGACGTGAGCTACGACGAGGCGGACGTGGACGACATCGTCGTGGACCTGGAGGCCTACACGGATGTCTCGATCGGCAACGACGGGACCATCACCGGACGGGCCGAGGACGGCGAGCTGCACGACCTCGGCGCGCTGGCGCTGGCGAGGTTCCCGAACAACGGCGACCTGGTCCGCGAGGGCAACGGGCTGTTCAGCCCGGGGCCCAACGCGGGTGACGTGATCATCGACGGAGCCGGGGAGGATGGCCTCGGGACGCTGCAGTCGGGGACGCTGGAGATGTCCAACGTCGACCTGGCGCAGGAGTTCACCAACCTGATCCTCTCCCAGCGCGGCTTCCAGGCCAACTCCCGCTCCATCACCACCAGCGACGAGCTGCTGCAGGAGCTGGTGAACCTCAAGCGCTGACCGCAGCGGTCACGCCGGGGCATCGTGCGCCCCTGTCCGGCTCCACCCGGACAGGGGCGCACACGCGTCCGCGCACCCCGCGACACGCGCTTTAGCCCTGCACCTCCCGGCCGACGGGCGGATCACGGTGACACAGGACGTGTCCCGACGGATCCACAGCGGCACAAGGAGGTGCGCGGTGATCCTCGTCCATCGCCTGCGCGGCGAGCCGATGTTCGTCAACGCCGACCTCATCGAGTCGGTGGTCGCCACGCCCGACACGGTGCTGGTGCTCGTCGACGGCCGCCGCATCATCATCGAGGAGTCCCCCGAGGACGTCGTCGAGCGCATCACCGCCTTCCGCGCCTCGCTGCTCGTGGCCGCGGACGAGCTGCGCGCCGCGCCTTCCCTGTCGCTCGTCCGCGACGAGGAGGGCTAGACGTGGATCCCCTGTTCCTCGGCGGGCTGCTGCTCGCCCTGCTCGGCATCGTCGTCGCGACGCTGATCGACGGCAACGCCCTGGGACCGCTCATCGCCCCGTCCTCGTTCATGCTCGTGACGGTGGCGACCCTGGGCGCCGGCGTCATGGCCTATCGGCTCCACGAGCTCCCGGCGATGCCGCGGGCCTTCGCGCGCGCCCTGCGGTCCGACGTGCCGGACACCCAGGAGACCATCACGCTGATGGGCCGCCTGGCGGACACGGCCCGGCGCGACGGGATGCTGGCGCTCGAGGCCCGCATCGACGAGATCGACGACCGGTTCGTGGCCACCGGGGTGCAGCTGCTCGTCGACGGCGTGGACGAGGAGGTGGTCCAGGAGACCCTCGACATCGAGATCGCCGCGATCGACGAGCGCCACCGCCGCTCCATCGGGTTCTTCAGGCAGCTCGGCGGCTACGCCCCGACCTTCGGGATGGTGGGCACCGTCATCGGGCTGATCAACATGCTGGGCAACCTCCAGGACCCCTCCCAGCTCGGCCGCGGCATGGCGCTGGCCCTGATGACCACCTTCTACGGCGTGCTGATCGCCAACCTCGTCTTCAACCCCGTCGCCACCCGCCTCGACCGCCTCAACCAGACCGAGATGTCCGTCCTCGACATCGCCCTCGACGGGCTGCTCACGATCCGTCGGGGCGCGAGCCCCCGCGGGGTCATCGAGCGGCTCGAGTCCTACCTGCCCCCGAGCGAGCGCCTGGGCGTGGGCGACCGGCTCGCCCCGCCGCAGCAGATCCCCGCCGGGGTCACCGGAGAGGCCGCCTGATGGCACGCGGCAAGGCACGCGCCGGGCGCTACTCCCCACGCCGACGAGACCGTGAGGAGGAGGACGACAGCAACCGCTGGCTGAGCACCTACGCCGACGCGGTCACCTTGCTGATGGCCTTCTTCATCCTGCTGTACGCCATGTCGGAGATCGACGTGGCGAAGTTCGCCGCCTTCGTCGAGGGCCTCCAGGTGCCCTTCGGCAACGTCTCCGCCGAGGGCATGATGCCGGCCACCGACGGCCTGCTGCCCGAGAGCGACGGGATCCAGCCGGAGAGCGCACCACCCGCGCCGGACCCGCCCCTGCGCAGCGAGCACGCGCAGGCCGCCGCGGAGCAGGCGCGGAACCTCGAGCAGCTCGAGGAGGTGCGTCGCGCCCTCGACGAGGCCCTCGAGGAGCGCGACCTCGATCAGTACGTCGAGCAGCGCATCGAGGAGCGCGGCCTGCGGGTCTCGATCGCCAGCGACGACATCCTGTTCGCGCTGGGCTCGACCACCATCAACGACCTGGGCCGCGAGGTGATCCGCACCGTCGCCGACACGCTCGACGACTTCCCCAACCCGCTGATGGTCGAGGGGCACACCGACGACGTGCCGCTGGACCGCAACGGCTACACGAACTGGAACCTGTCGACCGACCGGGCGGTGGCCGTGCTGTCGCTCATGATCGAGGAGCACGAGCTGCCGCCCGACCGCGTCAGCGCCGCCGGCTACGGGGAGTACCGGCCGCTGGAGGCCAACGAGACCGCTGAGGGACGCGCCCGCAACCGTCGCGTCGACATCATGGTCCTGATCGAAGAGGTGCGCTCATGAGCGAGATGGAGCTCGAGCTCGAGGCGTCGAGGCCCTCGCGCCGCCGCCGTCTGCTGCTGATCGGCCTGCCGTTGGTGGTGGTCGCGCTGGCGATCGGCGGCTGGTGGATCGGATTCGCCGACGCGGCCGAGGAGGTCCCCGACGTCGACGGCGAGATCGTGCCGCTGGAGCCGCTGACCACCACGGTCGGCGAGCACGGCATCCACCACGCCCGGGTGGGCGTCGCCATCGTGCTCACCGTCCGCGCGGAGCCCGAGGACGTCACGCCCCGCACCGCGCTGCTGCAGGACGCGCTGCTGCGCGAGGTGGCGGCGATGGACGCGGACACGGTGCGCAGCTCGGAGGGATCCGACCAGCTGCGCGAGCGCCTGTCGGCGACGGCGCGCGAGATCTGGGGCGAGGAGGTGGTGCGCCGGGTGGTCCTCACCGAGCTGCTGGTGCAGTGACCCACACGCGGACCGCTTGACCACGCCTCGCGCCGGCCGACGGGCCAGGGCGAGTCGTGGAGGTGCCACGTGAGCCAGATGCTCACCCCAGCCCGGCCGGGCCGGCCGTCCCGGGACGTCCCGGCGACCGCGGTGACCCCGGTCGACTTCCGGCGTCCCAGCCGCATCGGCCGGGACGCCGTCGTGGCGCTGGAGAGCACCCACGAGGCGTTCGCACGCCGGCTGGTGACCGCGTGGGGCACCAGCACCCACACGCCGATCGAGGTCGAGCACCTGGCGACCGAGCAGCTCTCGGTCGACGACTACGTGCGCACCCTGCCCAGCCCCACGCTGCTGGGGACCCTCCGGGTGGGCCCGCTGGGCGCCACGGCGCTGATGGACCTCGACCTCCCGCTCGCCCTGCTCCTGGTCGAGCGCCTGCTGGGCGGGCCCGGGGACCCCAGCCAGGCCAGCATCACCCGCCGTCCCACCGACCTCGAGTCCGGCCTCATCGCCCATGAGCTCCTGCAGGGCGTGGTGGGTGCTGTCGACGAGGCGCTGCGCGACCTCGACGGCGAGCCCTCCGAGCTGCTCGGCGTGGAGACCGCGCCGCAGCCGCTGCAGCTCTCGGCGCCGGGAGAGCTGCTCCTGCTGCTCACCTACCGCGTCGAGCTGCGCGGCGAGGTGCGTGCCCAGGGGCTGCTCAGCCTCGGCTACCCCGTGGCGCCGCTGATGTCCCACCTCGACCGCCTGGTGGCGAGCACGCCCGACGAGGACCCCGAGCGCGAGCGCGCCAGCCGCGAAGCGGTGACCTCGGCGCTGCTCGGGGCCGACCTCGACGTGCGGGTCCGGCTGGGCGGGACCGCCCTGCCCGCCACCACCCTGGCCGGGCTCGCCGAAGGCGACGTCCTGCGCCTCGACCACCCCGCCCAGCGGCCGGCGAGCCTCGTCTGCGACGAGCGACAGGTCGGCACCGCCCACCTGGGGCGGCGTGGCCGTCGCGCCGGCT
>SKLC01000158.1 GCA_007123425.1 Nitriliruptoraceae bacterium | reverse complement strand
GGCCTGCTTGAGCAGCCGGTCGGGCTGCATGCCGGCGCGGCTCACGTCGTTGACGACGCGCTCCGTGCCGAACTCCTGCAGCTCACCCATGGCGTCGACGAGGCTCTCGCCGCCGTCGGCGGCGTCGCCCATGCCCTCGGCGAGCTCACCCGAGCCGTCCTGGGCGTCGACGAGACCGTCCGCGAGCTGGTTGGCGCCCGTGTCGATCTGCGCGAGGCCATCGGAGAGCGCACCGGCGCCCTCGGCGATCTCGCCGACACCGGCAGCAAGCTGCCCGGAGCCCGCCTCGAGCTCACCCAGGCCTCCAGCCAGCTGGCCGCCGCCGGCAGCAGCCTCCCGCGTGCCACTCGCCAGTGCGTTCGCGCCGGTGTCGAGCTGTCCGGTGCCCGCAGCCAGATCCCGAGATCCCCGGGCCGCCGCCCCGGCGCCGGTCGCCAGCTCCCCGGCTCCATCAGCGAGGGCTCCCAACCCACCCGACAGCTCCTGCGAGCCGGCCAGCAGTTCTCCGGCACCAGCGTCGAGCTGGCCGATCCCGGCCACGAGGAGGTCCAGACCAGCAGCGAGCTCGGTGAGTCCCCCCACCAGCGACTCGTCACCAGCACTGACACCATCTCGGATTCCGGACACGATCAGCTGGGTGCCGCCGACGCCCTGCTGCAGCTGACGGGCCCCGTCGCAGGCGTCTTGGATCTGATCCCCGATTCCCAACGGGTCCTCAGGGAACAGCACCGGCACCAGTTCCACGAATCCGCAAAGGCCGTCAGCAAGCTCGCCGGCACCTGCGCCGATCGTGCCGAGCCCCGGGTATGCCACCGGGCCGTCGGGCCCTTGGACCTCCCCGCCCTCCAGGAGCACTCCCAGCCCACCATCGACGGCCTTCGCGCCTTCGAGTAGTGCTGCCGCACCTGCGGCGGCGCCCGGTGCGTTTCGATTCAGCTCAGCCACGCCCGCGCGCAGATCGCCCATCCCCGCCGCGAGAGCCTCGGAGCCCGCAGCGGCGTCGCCTGCTCCTCCTTCGAGCGCGCCGGCACCCGCAGCCAGGTCTCCCAGGCCAGCTGAGAGCTCGCCCGCGCCCGCACGGAGTTCACCGGTGCCACCAGCGAGCTGCCCGGCTCCGCTGGCGATCTCCTGAAGCCCGCCAGCGAGCTCCCCGGCGCCGCGCCTCGCGTCACCTGCACCAGCGGCCAGCTCACGTGACCCCGCCGCCGCCTGGCCAGCGCCTGCCGCGAGCTCACCCGAACCGGCGTATGCCTCACCGGTGCCCGCTGCAAGATCGCCGGCGCCGGTGGTCGCCTGCTGCAGGCCGGCCGCCAGCTCACCGGAGCCGTCCGCGAGCTGGTTCATGCCGTCGAGCAGCTGGCTGGCGCCGTCCAGGATGGCGACCAGCGTCATGTCGATGCGGACCGCGCCGTCGGCGATCTGCTGCAGCCCCACGAACGTGTCGGCATAGGCCGACTGCGCGTCGGGCAGCGACGTGAAGGAGTCCGAGTCCACCGGTGCGACCTGCACGTTGGTCTCGGGCACGATCGCGTCGGTGACGTCGGCGGTCCAGCTCACCGTCTGCTCGAAGGAGCCCACGGGCTCGAAGAGCACCAGCGAGAAGTTCACGACCGTGTTGCCGCGACCGTCGCCGGCGATGTTGGCACCGTCGGCGCGCACGTCGACGAAGCGGTTGTCCAGCGGCAGCGCGACCGAGCCCACCATGGGCACGCCGACATCGATCGTCTCGGTCGTCGGCTCCTGACGGGTGTTGACGATGTCGAGCTCGGTGGCCTCGACGGTCTCGTTGCGCAGCGTGTAGGTGACCTCCATCTCCCCGTCCCGGCCGCGAAGGTCCGCCGGGTCCTCGATCACCTCGCCGTCGAAGCGGTACTCGATCTCGACCGAGACCGGCAGATCGGCGGTGTTGGTGGCCACGGTGCGCTTGTGCACGCCCTGGGGCGTGGCGTCGAGCTCGTAGACGACGTCGTCGCCGTCGGTGCCCGGCCGGCCGAGGCCGCCGAGGTCCCGCAGGCGCCGCGTCGACTGGTTGGGCAGCACGACCTCGACCGGGCCCTCGCCGGCGACCGCCAGCTGGGTGAACACCCGCGAGCTGTCGACCTCGCCGCTCGGGGAGAGCTTGGTGAGCACGGACTGGCGGTGGGCGATCTCGGCCGCCGTGCCATCCTGCGCGAGCGCGGGGATGGAGGCGGGCACCGCGACGAGCCCGGCGACCAGGCCCAGGCTGAGTCCTCGACGTAGCAGCTTCCTCATCGCACTACCTCCGCGTCCATGGCTTCCGGGCTCGTCGTGGCCTGCGTCGTCGAGGCCGACATCAGCGATGCCACGAGATCGCCGAGCAGCGCAGCGGCGAAGCCGAAGGCCGAGGCGAGCAGGACGGTGACGATCGCGGACGCCGACTCCGCCACGAACGCGGTGGGGTCGGCGGCGTAGATCGGCTCGTAGTAGGCGGCGAAGACGACGTAGCCGGCCAGGCCGGCCCACATCGGCGCCAGGTCCGAGGTCGCGGCCGCGACGCCCGTGATCACGAGGATCCCGAGCACGACCACGAGCGCCTGCGACCCGACCGTGTCCGGGAGCAGGCCGGCGCGCAGCGCCATGGCAACCCAGCCGATCAGCGCGCCACCGACGAACGCGGCGGCGCGACCGATCGAGAGCGCGGATGCCGCGGCCAGCCCGACCGCGGCGGCCAGCAGCACTGGCCAGAGGGTGTCGATGCCCAGGGCGCCACCGGCAAAGGCCAGCACGGCAGCGACCAGCGCGAGCACCGCACCCCGAATGAGGATGCGTGTCGAAGACAAGAAGCGTCTCTCCCGAAGACAAGGACTGCTGCTCCCCGAGCAGCGAGCCACCCGATGATCTGACGAGCCAGACGGCTCCACCGGGCAGAAAGATCATCTGTTCCCGAAGGGACGCCGCCTACCCCCACTTGAGGCCATCTTTTCCGCTGGTCATATCGGGCCATGGGCCATGTCATCACATCTGGTCATACACGCCCATTCAGTCCGCCCTCATGGCCCTGACGTGCCATGTACGCCACGGGCCGAGGCGATCCGGCGACCGGATACGTTGCCGCCACGTGCGACACCGTCGTGGAGGCGCCCGAGCATGGCCACCTGTCGTTGCGAGGTCCTCAACGTCATGAGTGGTGCGGTCGCGACCGACTACCTGCGCACCCACCTCGACGAGGTCCGCGCCAGTGGGCACGGGCGCGTGCTCTACCGCTGCCCGGACACCGGCATCGGCTGGACCGAGGACCGCCGGGCGGAGGGCTACGGCGACGAGGTGGTGGTCCTGCGGCGCAACCAGCGCTGACCCTCGCCGGCTCGGCGCCGCGCACGGTCCCGCGACAGCGTCCGTGCCCGTGCGCCGGGTTCCCGGTCGAGGGCCGGCGGCACGACCCAGGGTGTGCGTGGGCGCGCCACACGGCCCACTACCTTGGGGCCATGCGATGCCCCAGCTGCCAGGACGACTTCGAGCCGCACGTGACCTGGTGCGCCAGCTGCAACGTGGAGCTGCTGCCCGAGGGCGCCGAGCCGCCCCCGCCGGCGCCCGACGCGCACCTCGGCCTGTTCCACGCCGCGGTCGCGGAGGAGCTGGGCGCCATGCTGGAGGAGCGCGGCGTCCCCTACGAGACCGTGACCCGGGACGGCGACGTCGAGCTGGTCGTGCCGCGCGCCGAGCGGAACGCCCTCCGCACCGAGGTGTCCGCCAGCTGGCCCGACATCATCGCGGCGCTGGAGGAGCACGACGCCGCCGCGGTGCGCGACCAGGGCGGCCAGTACCCCGGGTGGGTCGATCCACCCCTGGGCGGCTGGGTCGACCGCGAGGGGCACCTCGTCGTCGACCTCGAGGAGGACGAGCACGAGCACGCCCGCACGATCGGCCCCATGCTGGCCGTGATCGGCGCCGCGGTGCTGCTGCTGACCTGGTGGGCCGACCTCGGGGTGGGCGGCGGCTTCGCCGGGGTGGGGCTGTTGATCTTCGGGCTCATCCTGCCGAAGTGATCACTCAGCCCGCGGCGGTGTCCCGGGCCAGCAGCAGGTACGACTCGACCAGATGGTGCCAATGGCAGCCCAGGCACACCTCGACGGTGTACACGGCCAGGTCGCCGTAGCGGTCCAGCTGGGAGGCCAGCGACTCGCGTGGGACGGCGCGCCCGCCCTGCGCGCGGCGGTCGCGGTCACGGAAGACGTAGGTGACGTGCCGCAGCCGCGCGTCCTCGCACAGCGGACAGTCCTCCCGCACGTCGCTGCCGATGTGGGTCCCCGCCCGGACCAGATCGGGGTGGGCGTCGCGCACGTCCTGGACATCGCGGAGGCCGGCGAGGACGTCGCGAAGCACCGCACGCCGCTGCATGCGGTAGTCGATGCGTCCCTTGCGCACGGCCGACCCTGATCCTCGTCGAAGCGACGGCTCAGGGTACGACGTGGACGCGCCGGTGCACAGGGGTCCGTTCGGCGTGCGCAGCGCCGGGTGTGCTGCGCACGCACCGAGCACGCGCGCCATGGCCCGGTCGAGCGACGGACCCCGGACGGCCCGTGTCCCAAGGCCCCCAGTCGCCCACACCGCGCCCCTCTCCGCGTCGCACCCTGGTGTGCATGACCTCTCCTCCCCTGCGCCTCTGGTTCCACGCCGAGGGGCGGCTCACCCATGCGCCCACGGTCTGGGTCGAGCTGCCCGACGGCCGGCCCCACGCGCGCTTCCACCGCCGCCGCACGGCCGGCGGCCAGCCGCGCTGGGACTGGCTCGGGGGCGACCTGCCCGACTTCTCGGTCGAGCTGGAGCCGCAGGGGACCTCCTACCTGGTGACGGGCCCCCACGGCGCCCCGTTCGGTCGCATCCGGGAGCATGGGCTGCTGGTGCCGCGCCTGACCGCCACCGACGCCCATCGCGAGCGCTTCACCATCGAGCTCGACGGCCGCCTGCTCGCGGCCAGCGGCACGCGCGGACCGCTGGGCGAGGTGACCATGCGTGATTCGGGCGACCTGCAGCTCCAGCTGCCCCCGACGCGCGACGACACGCTCCGGACGCTGCTGATGGCCGCGCCCCTGTGCCACGTCAACCAGGTGCTGCTCCTGCAGGCCGCGTGACGCTGTCGGGATCTAGCCTGCCCGCGATTCGGGAGGTCGAGATCGTGACAGCACCACAGCCCCACGCGGCAGACGCCCGCGCCACCGCGTCCGGCCCGCCGCCCGCCACGCGGCGCGAGGACGTCGTCGACGACCTGCACGGCCACCGCGTGGCCGATCCCTACCGCTGGCTCGAGGACGCCGGGGCCCCCGAGGTGCAGGCGTGGGCGCGCGCGCAGCGCGAGGCCACCGAGGCCCACCT
>SKLC01000405.1 GCA_007123425.1 Nitriliruptoraceae bacterium | reverse complement strand
TCCTACGTCACCGGCCAGAACATCATGGTGGACGGGGGCTGGACGGCGTGGTGACGCGACTGGGGATGCTCGGCTTCAACGCTGGCAACGGACACCCCTACTCCTTCTCGGCGATCGTCAACGGCCATGACGACGCCGCCATGCGCGAGGCCGGCTGGGACGTGATCGCCGACTACCTCGCCCCCCACGCCTCGACGCCCCGCGTCGCATGGGACGACGCCCGGGTCACCGCCGTGTGGGGCCCCCGGCGCGACGAGGCACAGCGGCTGGCCCGCGCCTGCGGCATCGAGGAGGTGGTCGACGACCCCGCCGCGTTGCCCGACCTCGTGGACGCCGTGATCCTGGCCCGCGACGACTGGGAGTGCCACCGGCCACTGGCGCTGCCGTTGCTGGAGGCCGGCGTGCCCGTCTTCGTCGACAAGCCGCTCACCCTCGACCCCGGCGAGCTCGCGGAGCTGGGCCCACATCTGGAGTCAGGTCGGCTCGCCTCCTGGACGGGGCTGCGCTTCGCGCCCGAGCTCGACGACCTGCGGGCCCTGCCCGACCCGACGGTGGTGCGGGGGCTCGGGGTGGAGACCTGGGACCGCTACGGGATCCACCTGCTCGAGCCGGCCCTCGAGCTGCTCGGCGCGGCGCCGCGTGCGGCCGTGCCGTTGCCGGCCGGGCACGAGGCGGTGGTCTTCGCCACCGAGGACGGCCGGCTGCTGCAGGTCGACGTCCTCGGCCCGGGCGCGACGACCGGGTTCCATCTCGAGGTGGTCTCGCCGACGGGGCGCCGGGCGGCGGCGCTGACCGACCGGTTCACGGCCTTCGCGGCGTCGCTGCGGGCCTTCGTCGATCAGGTCCGCACGGGCAGGCCGGCCGTGGACCCCGCCCGGACCACGATGGCGCTGCGGGCGCTGATCGCGGGGCACCGCGCCCTGGCCGAGCAGCGGACCGTGGAGCTGACGGAGGTGGCGGCATGACGGCCCGGGCCGGGGACTATCGGGCGCTGTTCGACCTGCGCGGCCGGGTCGCGGTGGTCACCGGCGCCGCGGGGATCCTCGGGCGCGTGTTCTGCCAGGCCCTGGCCGACCACGGCGCCGACGTCGCGGTGGTCGACCTCGACGAGGCGGGCGCCGAGGAGCTCGCCACGGACCTGGCCGAGACCTTCGGGGTCCGCTCGTGCGGCATCGCCTGCGACGTCGCCGACCCCGCGTCGGTGGCGGCGATGGCCGCCGAGGTCGAGGCGCGCCTCGGGCCCTGCGACGTGCTCCACAACAACGCTGCGACCAAGACCTCCGACCTCGCGGCCTTCTTCGCCGAGCCCGAGGACATGTCGCTCGAGACCTGGCGCGAGGTGATGGGCGTCAACCTCGACGGGATGTTCCTGGTCGCCCGCGAGCTCGGTGCCGGCATGGCACGACGCGGGCGCGGCTCGATCGTGCAGACCGCCTCGATCTACGGGATGGCCGCCCCGGATCAGCGCATCTACGAGGGCTCGCGCTACCTCGGGCAGCGCATCTCCACCCCCGTGTCCTACTCCACCTCCAAGGCGGGCGTGGTGGGCCTCACGCGGCACCTCGCGTCCCACTGGGCCGGCGCCGGGGTGCGCGTGAACGCCCTCGTGCCGGGCGGGGTGCGCAGCGGGCAGAACGACACCTTCATCGAGCGCTACTCGCAGCGCATCCCGATGGGGCGGATGGCCGAGGCGAGCGAGATGGCGGGCGCGCTGGTCTACCTGGCCTCCGACGCCTCCTCGTACGTCACCGGCGAGACCCTGGCCGTGGACGGAGGGCTGCTGACATGGTGAGCGATCCAGGCGACGGCGCGGGCCGGGCGCCGCTGCAGGGCCGCCGGGTGGTGGTCACCGGCGCCGACGGCTTCATCGGCAGCCACCTCGCCCAGCGGCTGCTCGCCGAGGGGTGCGAGGTGACCGCCCTGTGCCTCTACACCAGCGACGGCACCCACGGCTGGCTCGACGCGCTGGGCGAGGACGAGCGCGCCGCGATGGACCTGCGCCTCGGCGACGTGCGCGACCCCGGCTTCGTGCGCGACCTCGTCGACGGCTGCGACCTGGTGCTCCATCTCGCCGCGCTGATCGCGATCCCCTACAGCTACCTCGCACCCCGCTCCTTCGTGGAGACCAACGTGCTGGGCACGCAGAACGTGCTCGAGGCCGTCCGCGCCACCGGCGCGCGGATGATCAACACCTCGACCAGCGAGGTCTACGGCACACCCGACGAGGTGCCGATCACCGAGGCGCATCCGCTCAAGGGCCAGTCGCCCTACTCCGCCTCCAAGATCGCCGCCGACATGCTCTGCGAGGCCTACGCCCGCTCGTTCGAGGTCGAGGTGGCCACCCTGCGGCCCTTCAACACCTTCGGGCCGCGCCAGTCCCTGCGCGCGGTGATCCCCACCGTGCTCGCCCAGCTGCTGGCCGGCACCTCCCGCCTGCACCTGGGCAGCCTCTCCCCGCGCCGGGACTTCACCTTCGTCGACGACACCGTCGAGGGCTTCGTGCGCGCCGCCACCGTAGGGCTGGAGCCCGGCGAGGTCGTGCAGCTGGGCACCGGCACCTCGGTGTCCATCGGCGAACTCGTCGACGTCTGCCAGCGGGTCGTCGGCGTCGAGGCCGAGGTCACCACCGACGAGGAGCGGGTGCGCCCCGCCGCCAGCGAGGTCGAGGTGCTGCGCTCCGACCCCACCCGCGCGAGCGAGCGGCTGGGCTGGCAGCCGCGCGTCTCCCTCGAGGACGGCCTGGCCGCCACCGCCGCCTGGCTGCGCGAGCGGGAGCTGTCGGCCACCACCGCGACCCGCTACCACCGGTGAGCGGCCAGGAGGTGGACGAGGTGCCCGGCGACCGACACGACCACGACGGCCCGATCGTGATCGCCGGTGCCGGCGGGATGGGCCGCGAGGCCCACGCCTGGCTGGGCGACCTCGGCCTGGCCAGCCACGTGGTCGGCTTCGCCGCCGGGCCCGACACGCCGCCGGGCACCACCCAGCTGGACCTGCCCGTGTACCGCGGCCTCGCCGCCCCGCATGCACGCTTCGGGCCGCTGCACATCGTGCTCGGCATCGGCCTGCCCGCCGTCAGGCGGCGGGTGGCCGAGGAGGCCGAGGCGCTCGGGTGCCGCCTGCTGTCGATCGTGCATCCGCGCGCCCACGTCGGTCCCGGCGTCACGCTCGGCGAGGGCGTGGTCGTGGGGCCCGACGCGATCATGCCGCGGGACAACCGCATCGGCACGGGCGTGATCGTCAACTACCACGCCACCGTGTCCCACGACGCCGAGATCGGCGACTTCGCCTTCATCGGGCCGAGCGCCGTGCTGGGCGGGCATGCCACGGTCGCCGAGGACGCCTACGTCGGGATGAACGCGAGCGTGCTGCCCATGGTCGCCATCGGCCGGGGGGTCACCGTCGGTGCGGGCGCGGTGGTCACCCGGGACCTCGACGACGGGCTCACCGTCGCCGGCGTCCCCGCACGGGAGCTGCACACCCCGCCCCAGTAGGAGGTCCCGACCATGCGCTCCGTCACCGATCGCAGGATCGCCTCGCTGCTCCTGCGGCCCGGCGCCAGCATCCGCGAGGCCATGGAGCGCATCGACGAGGGCGCCTTCGAGATCGCGCTCCTCGTCGACGACGAGCGTCGCCTGCTGGGCACCGTCAGCGACGGGGACGTGCGACGCGCGCTGCTGGGCGGCGCGTCCATGGACGACCCCGTGGAGCCGCACGCGTCACACCGGCCGGTCACCGTGCGCACCGGCGGGGGCCGGGCCGCCGCGCTGGACCTGATGCGGGCGCGCACGATCTCGCAGGTGCCCGAGGTCGACGACGATGGCCGACTGCTCGGCCTGCACCTGCTGCACGAGGTGATCGGCGCGCGCGAGCTCGGGGCGGTCGCCCTCGTGCTCGCCGGCGGCCGCGGCACGCGCCTGGGCAGCCTCACCGACGAGCGGCCCAAGCCCATGCTCGAGGTCGCGGGCCGGCCCATCCTCGAGCGGATCGTGCTCCACCTCGTGGGCTCCGGCGTCCGACGCATCGTGCTGTCCATCGGCTACCTGGGCGAGCAGATCGAGCAGCACTTCGGCGACGGCACCGCGTTCGGCTGCCACATCACCTACCTGCGCGAGGACCCGTCCCGACCGCTGGGCACCGGCGGGCCGCTGCGGCTGCTGCTGGACCACGACCCGCCGCCCACCGAGCCGCTGCTGGTGATGAACGGCGACCTCGTCACCTCGTTCTCGGTCGGCGACATCCTCGACGCGCACCGCGACAGCGGCGCGCGGATGACCATCGGCGTGCGCGAGTACGTCCACGACGTGCCCTTCGGGGTGGTGCGCTTCGCAAAGGACCGCTCCGCCACGATCGCCGCGATCGACGAGAAGCCGACCTGGTCGTGGCCCGTCAACGCCGGCATCTACGTCATCGAGCCCGCGCTGCTCGAGCGCATCCCCGCGGGGCGCCCCTACCCCATCACCGACCTCGCCCACGACTGCCTGGGCCGCGGCGAGCGGCTGCAGGGCTGGCGTCTCGACGGCGACTGGCAGGACATCGGCCGCCCCAGCGAGCTCGCCGCCGCCCGAGGCGAGCCCTGACCGGCGGCGGGCGGCTGCCCGTCAGCCGCCGACCAGCTCCCGGTAGCGCTCGCCGAGCGCCCGCTCGACCCGGTCCACCGCGGCGGCGTCCGGATGCGTGCGGTGGATGCCGATGTTGGCGCGGGAGCGGGCCGGGTCGAAGGCGTCCGTCCGCTCCGCGGTCTGCGAGGCCGGCAGCCCGAGACGATCGAGCACGGCGGCGCGGACCGCGGCATCGGTCACGTAGCGCTCGAAGGCGACGGGAACCACCCGGTCGCCGGCCTCGCCGGCGAGCACCCGCGCGAGGCGCTCGTAGCGCTCGCGCATCAGCGACACGAACGCCTCCGCCTCGAACGCGCTGGGCGACTCCAGCAGCTGGGAGACGAACTGGTCCCGGGGGTCGCGCAGCACCGCCACGCCCGTCCCCGCGCTGAAGAGCCGCACGCGGTCGAGCTCGTGGGCGACGACCGCGTTGTCGAGCACGGCGACGCGTCCGGCGGGGGTGAGGGCGCCGACCACCGTGTCGAGGTAGGCGCGCACCTCGCCGCGCACGTCGTCGATGGCCACCACGGGCTCGGCCGCGCGCACCCACCGCTGCGCGAGGCGGCCCACGAGCGCACGGGTGGCCTCGACCAGCCACGTCAGCCGCGCCTCGTCGTCCGCGACCGCCTGGAGCAGCGGCCGGCCGGTCTGGCCCACGCCGAGGACGCCCCCCAGCACGGCGGCGCCGACGGCCTGCGGGAACGCGTCGAGCGCGCGGGCCTGCGGCTCGAGGAGCGTG
>SKLC01000038.1 GCA_007123425.1 Nitriliruptoraceae bacterium | reverse complement strand
CTCGGCGCCTCGCCACGCGCGGCGCTCGGGCTGCTGCGGTCCGCGCGTGCCGCGGCCGCGCTCGCCGGCCGCGACTTCGTGCTGCCCGACGACGTCAAGGCCCTGGCCCTCCACGTGCTGCCCCACCGGCTGATCCTCGGCCCCGAGGCGCAGCTGGCGGGACGTGACCCGCTGCACGTGGCCGCCGAGGTCGTCGACGGGGTTCCCGCCCCGACCGAATGATGCTGACCGACCGCGGCATCGGACTCGCCGGCGGTGCCGGCGGACTGTGGCTGGCCTCGCGCGGGTTCGGGGTCGACGAGCTGCAGGTCGCGGCCGTGGCCACCCTCGCCCTGCTCGCGCTGTCGGTCCTGGCGGTGCGTCTGAGCTCCGCGCGCCTCACCGTCGACCGCTCCGTGCGGCCCAGCCGGCTGT
Source organism: Nitriliruptoraceae bacterium (assembly GCA_007123425.1). GTDB lineage: Bacteria > Actinomycetota > Nitriliruptoria > Nitriliruptorales > Nitriliruptoraceae > SKLC01. The sequence continues at coordinate 4,934 of SKLC01000038.1, read as the reverse complement.
TCCACGACGCCGAAGCGCAGCTCGCGCTGGTGATCCACAACCGCTCCCGCCTGCCGACCACCGCCATGGAGCTCGAGGACCTCGCGCCCGCAGCCCTGGCCTCCCAGGGCGCCCGGATGCGGCTGGGCTCCCTCCCCCCGCTGGCGTCGCGGACCATGGCCTACCGACTGCGTGGGCACCATCGCGGCCGTTTCGAGGTGGGACCGCTGGTGGCCCGCCTCTACGACCCCTTCGGGCTGGCCAAACGCCGGGTCGTGCTGTCGGGCACGAGCGAGCTCATCGTCTACCCCCGGATCTGGACACTGTCGGACGAGATCCCGCTGGGCGGGGCCACCGACGGCGGCCACGGCCGCACCCAGCCGCTGGCCACCGGCGAGGACCTCGCCCACGTCCGCGAGTACGTCCGCGGCGACGACCTGCGCAAGGTCCACTGGGCCACCACCGCGCACCGCGGCAAGCTCATGATCCGCCAGCCCGAGGCCCCCCGCGACCCGCGCGCCACCCTCCTGCTCGACGCCCGCGACCAGATGCACCGCGGTACCGGGACCGCCAGCAGCCTGGAGACCGCGGTCAGCGCCGCCGCCAGCGTGATCCACCACCTCGCCCTCCACGGTCGGGCCGTGACCCTGCTCGACGGCACGGACACCGGGGTGCCGGCACCGCGCCCCTGGCGTGCCCAGCTCGCGCAGCTCGCCGAGCTCTCCCCCACCCGGACCTCCCTGCGACCCACCTACCGGCAGCTGGCCAGCGGCAGCCTCGGGGAGGGCCTGCTGGTCGCGGTGCTGGCCGTGCCCGACGCCGAGGAGCTGCGTGAGCTCGTGCGGGCGGGACGGGCCTTCACCACCCGGCTCGCGCTGCTCGTCGATCCCCACAGCCACGCCGGAGGCACCCCGCCGAGGCAGCAGGCGCAGGCCACCGCCGACGCGCTGCGCGTCGCCGGCTGGCGGGTCACCCTCATCGGTGCCGGCGACCGGATCGACGAGCGCTGGCAGGACCTGCTGCTGCACACCAGCCGGCTCCCGTCGGGGGCGCGCCCGTGACCCCGCGCCGCGACCTCACGCTGGCCGCCGCCGTCCTGGTGGTCCTCCTGGGCCTGCTGCCCGCCTACGGGCGGGTCTTCGCCGAACCGCAGTGGCGCGCGCCCGCCGTCCTGGCCGGACTGCTGGCGGTCGCGCTGGCCGCCGGCGTGCGACGGGTCCGGGGCGGGGCGCTGTTGAGCCTGGTCGTCACGCTGGTGGGCCTGACGTGCTTCACCTACATCGTCCACCTGCCCACCGAAGGGCTGCTCCCCGGCCCGGACCAGGCGCGCGACGCCGTGCTGCTGCTCCTCGACGCGGCCGAGCAGCTCGAGCGCGAGCCCGCCCCCGCACCGGCACTGCCGGGGCTCGTGCTGCTGGTGACCACCGGCTTCTGGCTCGTCGGCTACCTCATCCACGAGCTGCTGGTCCGCTGGGCCCGTCCCGGCCTGGCGATGATCCCCGCCGTCGTGCTGTGGACCGTCCCGCTGGCCGTGCCGCAGCCCTCGGCATCCGTCTGGCCGACGGCCGCGGCCTTCCTCGCCGCGCTGGGCCTCACCCTGCTGCTGGGCGCGGACGCGGAGAGCGCACCACAGGACCGCGTCCCCACCACCTCGGCGCCCGGGCTGGCGGCGGGCTCGGGCGCGATCGTCCTCGCGCTGGCGGCGCCGGGGCTGCTGCCCGGCTACGGCTCGGACGCCTGGATCGACCTCGGCTCGGGACGCGACCCGCGGGGCTACCAGCCGATCGTGGACGTCACCGACCGGCTCCAGCTGCCCGAGGAGCGCGACGTGCTACGCGTGGAGACCAGCCAGCGCACCTATCTGCGCCTGGCCGGCCTCGACGCGTTCGACGGTGGCACCTGGCGCCTGGGCGCCCCGGGTGAGACCTCGTACCAGCCCGACCCCTCCCACCTGCACTCCACCCGCGGCCAGCTGCCCGAGGAGTCCCACGCCGCGTCCACCACTCCCGTCGAGGCAGCCGTCGAGGTGCTGGCGCTGGAGAACATCTACGTCCCGGTCCCCTACCAGCCGCGTCGCATCCAGGGGCCCGGCCGCGACGAGATCGTCTGGTCGACCGAAGGGGGATTCCTGGCGACCTGGGCCACCCAGCCCGGTGAGCAGGCCACCGAGGGAGAGGGAACGCCACGGGTCGGGGTACGCCCCGGGTTCGCCTACGAGGTGCTCGCCGAGCGCCCCACCCCCACCGCCGAGGAGCTGCGCGCCGCCGAGGCCCAGGGCGAGGGCCGCGCGCGCCGCACCCAGTTGCCCCGCGACTACGAGGAGCTGGCCGCCCAGGCGGAGGCCATCTACGCCGAGGCAGGGGCGACCTCCGACGTCGACCGAGCCCTGGCGCTGCAGGACTGGTTCGCCGGCGCCGACAGCACCTTCACCTACGACCTCGACGTCGATCCGCTGCGCGACGACGACGCGCTGCGCCGCTTCGTCATCGAGGAGCGCCGCGGCTACTGCGAGTACTTCGCCACGGCCATGGCCGTCATGCTGCGCGCCACCGACGTCCCGGCCCGGGTCGCGGTCGGCTTCCTGCCCGGCCGCGTCACCGGCGAGCCGGACGACGAGGACGAGGGCGGCCTCACCGAGTACACGGTCTCGACCTCCGACGCCCACGCCTGGGTCGAGGTGTGGTTCCCCGAGCACGGCTGGGTCACCTTCGAGCCCACGCCGCGCGACGACGAGACCCACATGATGCCGCGCGAAGACGACCTCGCCCCGCTGGAGAACGAGCGCGAGCGGCGCGAGCGCGAGCAGGCCGAGGCCGAGGGCGAGGTCCCGGAGCCGGAGACCCCACCGGAGCAGGAGTTCGACGCCCCCGCCCTCCCCGAGGAGCAGCCCGGCGTCACCGACCAGGACGAGGGCGCGATCGGCCTGGTCCAGCGCCAGTGGCCGTGGGCACTCCTCGCGGCGGTCCTGCTCACCGTCGCCGGGCTGGTGGTCGCCGGGGCGCGGCGCACCGCGCTGCCGACCTCCGGCAGCCCGGCCGCCCGGGTGGTCGGCGCGCAGCGGTGGCTGCTGCACGCCGCGGCGAGCCTCGGGCTGGAGCGACGTCCCGCCGAGACGTTCACCGAGACCGTCGAGCGCTGGCACACCGAGGGCCGGATCGACGACCGCGGTGAGCGGCTGGCGGCGCTGACCACGACGGCCGCGTTCGGCGAGAACGCCGAGACCGACGACGCGCGTGAGGCCCAGCGCCTGGCCCAGGAGTTGGCGCAGGCGCTCCGCGACTCGGTGAGCCTACGGGACCGTGTGCTGGCCCCCATCCGGCTTCCGCTGCAGACCGTCACGGGATGGCTGCGACGCGGCGTCGACGCCCTGCCGCTTCGACTGCGCCGGGCGTGAACCGGGTGTGAGCCGCGCCTGTCCGGGTGCGCGGAGACGCGCGCGGCCGCTGCGCGGTCTAGGTGCGCTCGTCAGGGGGCACGTGGGCCCCACGGGCCTCCTCGGCACTCTCGCGCAGCGCGGTGGCACCGAGGACGATGCCGGTCAGCAGGAGCATCATGCCGATGATCCCGAAGGTGATGTGCGCAACGAGCCCGAGCAGGGAGAGGAAGCCGATGACGACGAGCGAGATCGCCACGCGCAGTCGAAGCGTCCGAGACGAACGGTGCTTGCGCTTGCGCGCGCGTGCGACGAAGCGCGGATCCTCTGCGGCGAGCTGACGCTCGATCTCGGCGAGGATTCGCTCCTCATGCTCGGACAACGGCATGTGGTCCCCACGCGGCCGATAACGGTTCCGAATAGTACCGATGCGCCCCCGAACGCGCACGCCCCGACGGACAGTCCGTGCGACATCTGGCTCCACTGAGCGACGCGTGCACCGTCCCCGCCTTCTGGCCGGGCGAGCAGCGCACACGCTCGACGCTCCCCGCGCTCGGTCAGGTGCCGGAGAAGCTCGGGCTGCGGCCCTCCATCGCCGCGCCCACCGCCTCGGCGAAGTCCGGCCCCTTGAGACAGGTCAGTTGGGTCTCCGCCTCGGCGCGCAGGGCGGCATCGCGGTCGCGGTCGAGGTTCTCGCGCAGCAGCCGCGGCGCACGCCGTACCGACCCCGGCCCCGCCGCGAGGCGCGCGGCGATCTCGTGGGCCTGGGCCAGCGGGTCCGGACCGTCCAACGACAGCTCCGCGAGCCCGATGGCCAGCGCCTCCTGGGCATCGACACGGCGGGCGGTCATGGTCAGCTCCGTCGCCCGTCCCAGTCCGACCAGGCGAGGCAGGCGGTAGGAGCCACCGAGGTCGGGCACCAGCGCCCAGCGCGCCTCCATGACCGCGAGCTGCGCATCGGGCGCCACCGCCCGCAGGTGGCAGGCGGCGGCGAGCTGGATGCCGGCCCCGAAGCAGTAGCCCTCGACGGCGGCGATCGTGGGCTTGTCGAGCTCCTCGTAGGCGGTGAAGGCCGCCTGCAGGCGCCCGATCCCCTCGACGCCCATCCCGCCGCCACCGTTGCCGTCCCCACCGTCGGAGCCGCTCTCACCACCGCTACCGAACAGGCTCACGTCGAGGCCGCTGGAGAACGTCCCGCCCCGGCCGGCAACCAGCACCGCACCCGCCTCGGGGTCGTCAGCCGCCTGCTGCGCCCGCTCCCCCAACTGCTCGAACACCGCGGTGCTCATGGCGTTCTTCACCTCGGGCCGCTCGATCGTGACATGCGCGACCCGATCGATGACCTCGTAGCTGACCACCTCGTCGGACACCCCGGCTCCTCTCCTTGACGGGTGCACGAAGCCTAGAGGTCTGGGCGGGAGATCCACAGGTCGGGCGAGGTCCGTCGGAGTGATGTCGCAGGCATCTGCCAAACTGATGTTCATGACCAACCGACCCGACCACCACGACGACCGCGACCACGACCCGCGGCGCATCCCGGCTGCCCACGACGCGGGCGGCTGCTGCTGCGGCCACTGCGGTG
>SKLC01000189.1 GCA_007123425.1 Nitriliruptoraceae bacterium | reverse complement strand
CGCGGTCTGCGCAGCGGCAGGCCCAGGGCCGCGGCCCGGTCGGCCACCCGGTCGAGCTCCTCGAGCTGGTCGAGCGTGACCGGGACCGCGACCTGCAGCCCGAGGGCGTCGATGCCGACGAACTCGACGCGGGCGCCGCGATCGGCCAGCGCCTGCAGGCGCAGCACCGCCACGGCGCTGGCCGGGGAGGTGAAGTCGTAGTGGAGGGTGAGCACGCGCGGTCTGCCGGACGGGGACGTGACCTCGACGCTACCTGCGCCGGGGCCGCCGCCCGCTCCCGAGCGCCGGTGCCCCGCCCGCGGCGGGTCGGGCACCCGGGCCGGACGACGTCGCGCGTGGGGACCTCGTCCATGCGATCCGGGACCTCCTGCCCTGCTGCCGGGCACCGCGGGGGTCGTACCGTTGCGCACGTGGAGGTGTGACATGACCCGATCGGTACGCGCGTTCCTGCCCGTCCCCGGTGATCCCACGGCCCTGCGCCGTGCCTTCGTCGGCGATCCCACACGCTGGCTGCCCGACGCCCGCCGGACGGGCCCCGACCGCTGGGCCATCACGGTCCGCGCCGGCCAGCTCAGCCGCCAGGTCGACTGCCACCTGGGCGCCCCGTGGCGGGCCGGTGGCAGCCAGTGGCGCAGCCTGTCGTGGCAGCCGATCGCCCAGGAGGACGCCCTGGAGCGCTTCCTGCCCTCCCTCGAGGGGGAGCTCGGCCTGCATGTGCTCGAGGGGGTGGTCACGGTCGTGCTCGACGCCCGGTACGAGGCGCCGGGCGGCCCCATGGGCTCGGCGCTGGACAGCCTCGGGCTGCAGCGGGTGGCCCGCGTCACGGTAGAGCGCCTGCTGGCCGACATCGCCGCGCGCCTATCCGCCGAGTCGCTGCTGACCGCGGACCTGGTGATCCCCGAGGAGGAGGAGGAGGACAAGGACGCGCCGACAGCGACCACGGAGCACGACGAGCGCGCGCCGCTGGCCTGACGGCGCTACAGCAGCGGCACGGTCCAGTCGACGACCGTGCCGCCCACCTCGCCCCGCTCGGCGATGACGGCCTTGCCCCCGAGGTCGGCGGCGCGACGCCGCAGGTTGCCCAGGCCGAAGCCCCCCGACATGCGAGGCGGCAGGCCCCGGCCGTCGTCGGCGACGCGGATGCGCAGCTCGTGGACGTCGACCGACAGCTCGAGCTCGACCTCGCGGGCCTCTGCGTGCTTGGCCACGTTGGTCAGCGCCTCCCGCACCACGGGCACGACCGCCTCGGCGATCCGCTCGGGAACCAGCGCGTCGATGGCCCCGTCGAACCGGACCCGGGGGGAGCTCGGCAGCAGGGGCGAGAGCTCGTCGACGACGTCGAGCACGTCGCCGCGCAGGCCCCGATCCTGGCCGCCGCGCGACTGCAGAGCGAAGATCGTCGAGCGGATCTCGCGCACGATCTCGTCGATGTCGTCCACGGCGCGATCGAGCCGCTCGGCGAGCTCCGGGCGGTCCTCGGCCCGCCGCACAGCCGCCTGCAGCGACAGGCCGGTGGCGAACAGCCGCTGGATGACGGTGTCGTGCAGGTCGCGGCCGATGCGCTCGCGGTCCTCGAGCAGCGACAGGCGGTGCAGGTCGGCCTGGGCGCGCTCGTGGGCCAGCGACAGGCTCGCCTGCGCGGCGAAGGAGTACAGCAGCTGCTCCTGCTGCTCCCCGATGCTGTCGGGCAGCGCCACACCCAGCGCGGCCTGCGCAGCGTCCCGGTCGCGCAGCGGAGCCCAGGCGGCCCGGCCCCCGAGGACCGGGTCGTCGTCGACGACCAGCACGGACTCCGCTGCCATGGCCTGCACACAGGGCCGCTCGCGGCCGGGAAGAAAGCCGGGGGCGGGCCCGCGCGGCCCGCAGCTGGAGAGGACCCAGATCCCGGTCTCGTCATAGCCCTCGACGATGCAGGCCCCCTCGCCGCGCAGCAGCTGCGAGGCCAGCTCGGTGACGCGGTCCCGCACCGCGGAGGTGGGGTCGCCAGCGAGCACCGCCGTGGAGACCTCCAGGACGGCGTCCCGCCACACCTGCCGGGCGCGCAGGTCCTCGTAGAGGCGGGCGTTCTCGATCGCCGCGCCGGCGACGGCCGCCAGGCCCACCACCAGCTCCTCGTCCTCCGGGGTGAACGCGCCGCCCCCCACCTTCTCGGTGAGGTAGAGGTTGCCGAACACGCGCTCGCCGACCCGGATGGGGGTACCGAGGAAGGCGTGCATCGGGGGGTGGTGCGCCGGGAAGCCGTAGGAGGCCGGGTGTCGGCTCAGGTCGTCGAGGCGCAGCGGCGTGGGCTCGTCGATCAGCAGCCCGAGGATGCCCCGGCCCTCGGGCAGCCGCCCGATCGTCGAGGCCGTCTCGTCGTCGATGCCCCGGTGGACGAAGGCCGTCAGCTGCTCGTCCGGGCCGATCACGCCGAGGGCGCCATAGCGCGCGTCGACGAGCACGCAGGCGGCGTCGACCACACGGCCGAGCACCGTCTCGAGGTCGAGGTCGCCCGCGACCGCGAGCACCGCGTCCAGCAGACGCGTAAGCCGGGCGTCGTGCATGTGTGCCGGCTCCTGACGCGCGAACGATCCCCGAGAGTCTAGCCTTGGGGATCGGACCCGACCGAAGGACCGGAACGTGACCACCCGCGTGTTCCTGCTCGACGACCACGAGGTGGTGCGTCGCGGCCTCAAGGAGCTGATCGAGGCCGAGGACGATCTCGACGTCGTCGGCGAGGCGTCCACGGCGGGCATGGCCCTGGCCGGCATCGCCGAGCACAATCCCGACGTCGCGGTCCTCGACGTGCGGCTGCCCGACGGCAACGGCGTCGAGGTCTGCCGCGAGGTCCGGGCCCGCGACCCCCGGATCGGGTGCCTGATGCTGACCTCGTTCAGCGACGACGAGGCGCTGTTCGACGCGATCATGGCCGGCGCGGCGGGCTACCTGCTCAAGGACGTGCGCGGCCAGGACGTGGTCGACGCGATCCGGCGGGTGGCGGCCGGCGACTCGCTGCTCGACCCCACGCTGACCGGCAAGGTCCTCGAGCGGCTGCGGCGCGGCGACGAGGAGGACCCGCGCCTGAAGAGCCTCACCGAGCAGGAGCGGCGCATCCTCAGCCTCATCGCCGAGGGCCTGACCAACCGCCAGATCGCCGATCAGCTGCACCTGGCGGAGAAGACGGTCAAGAACTACGTGTCCAACCTGCTGGCCAAGCTCGGGATGCACCGGCGCACCGAGGCGGCGGTCTTCTACACCCAGGTCGAGCGCGGCGAGGCCTGACCGTCCCGACGGTCGCGAGCGGGGCGGGCGTCCCGGGAGCCATGGCGAGCTCGCCGCGGGACGCTCCCGAACGTCCCGTCGAGGCGGGTCCATAAGGCCCTCCCCCCGCCGCCCCCCGGCCGGCATGCTGCAACCTCGATCGCCGCGTGGCGGGCGCACGTCGTTCGTCGAGAGGAGCCCGACGTCATGAGCAACGAGCCCACCGACCGCCACGGTCTCGAGGTCCTCTCCCTGAGCCAGTGCCTGGCGCTGCTGCGAAGCCGGCCGCTCGGCCGGCTCGCCTATCTCGAGGCGGGCGGACCCACCGTGGTGCCGGTCAACCACCTCGTCGACGGGCCCAGCGTCGTGCTGCGCAGCCTGTCGGGCGGCAAGACCGACGCGGTCCTCAACGGGCAGAGCGTCGCCTTCCAGCTCGACGAGCACGACCCCGCCCGCGGCACCGGCTGGAGCGTGCTGGTGCGCGGACGCGCCGTCCCCGTGGACGATGCCGAGGAGATCGCGCGCTTCGAGGCCGAGCTCGACAGCTGGGCGGTCCAGAACCACGAGGACGTGACCTGGCTGCGGATCGTGGCCGAGGAGATCTCGGGCCGTCGGCTTCGGCGCAGCGACTGAGCCCGACCTCGCGCACCCACCCCACCGGGGCGGCCCGACCGGGCCGCCCCGACCTCGTCGGTCCCACCGGCGGGGACGGCCCGCCCTGGCCCCGATCGCGTCGGTGAGTCGCGAAGGGCCCGGAGACCGGGGGTCGAAAGGCCCTGCGGCTGGGGACCTGCCGCCCTGTCACCCGCGCCGTCCACCCCGCAGCATGCGCATCGCATCCCCCGGCGAGCGTGTGCGCCGGGTCCCCACCCCGCGCCCCGGGGGCGAGCCCCGAGTGCGCAGCCGAGGAGGCAGCAGTGAGCGAGGAACGAACGATCGGAGCGATCGCGACCGGGGTGGCCTCGGTGGTCGCCCTGGTCCTGGCCGCCGGCGCGCTGATCGTGAGCGCCGGCAGCGGCACCAGCGACGCCGCCCCGGCCGCCGCGGGCGGCGACGGCGCCCCCGCGAGCGTGGAGGTCGAGCTCAGCGAGTTCGACATCTCCCCCGGGACCATCACCGTGGCCGAGGGCGGCACCCTCGAGGTCAGCAACCTCGGCAGCGCCGAGCACGACCTCGCCGTGGTCGACACCGACGTGGCGACCCCGATGCTCTCCGCCGGCGACGCCACGACCCTGGAGCTCGACGGGCTCGAGCCCGGCACCTACGAGGTCATCTGCACCGTCTCCGGCCACGACAGCGCCGGCATGGTCGGCGAGCTCGAGGTCGTCGGCGGCGACGCCGAGGTGACCCCGGCCGCGGCGGAGGGCGAGGACGAGGGCCACGACGACCACGGCGACGAGCGGGACTGGGCCGCCCTCGACCAGGCGATGCACGACTCGATGCTGGAGTTCCCGGCCGAGACCGACGGCCAGGGCAACCAGGAGCTCGAGCCCGAGGAGATCCTCGAGGACGGCACCAAGGTGTTCCGCCTCATCGCCGAGCGCTTCGAGTGGGAGCGCGCCCCCGGCGACGTCGTGGAGGCCTGGGGCTACAACGGCCAGGTCCCCGGGCCGGTGATCCGCACCGACGTCGGCGACGACGTGCAGGTCATCGTGGAGAACCACCTTCCGATGCAGACCGACGTCCACTGGCACGGCCTGCGCGTTCCCAACGACCAGGACGGCGTGGCGCCCTACACCCAGGACGCCATCGATCCGGGCGAGGAGTTCGTCTACGAGTTCACCACGACCGAGCCGGCCATCGGGATGTACCACCCCCACCACCACGGCCAGCACAAGCTGCCCGACGGCATGTTCGGCGCCTTCATCGTCGGCGACACCCCGATCCCCTACGGCGAGACCATCAGCGGCCGGGAGATCCCCGACGAGGACGATCTCGACATCGCCGTCGAGATCCCCATGATCGTCAACGACGCCGGCGCGATCGGCCTGAGCCTCAACGGCAAGTCCTTCCCGGGCACCGAGCCGATCGTGGTCGAGCAGGGCGACTGGGTGGTGCTGCACTACTACAACGAGGGGCTGCAGGAGCACCCGATGCACCTGCACCAGTTCCCGCAGCTGGTGTTCGCCAAGGACGGCT
>SKLC01000148.1 GCA_007123425.1 Nitriliruptoraceae bacterium | reverse complement strand
GGTGCTGGACGGCGCGGCCGGGCTGGCGGAGCTGGCCGCCACCGATGCCGACCTGGTGATCAACGGCATCACCGGCTCGGTGGGCCTCGAGCCCACGCTGGCCGCGTTGGCCGCCGGCACGCCGGTCGCGCTGGCCAACAAGGAGAGCCTCATCGTCGGCGGGGACCTCGTGGTCGCCGCGGCCGAGAAGGCGGGCGGGCGCGAGAGCCACCTCGTCCCGGTCGACTCGGAGCACTCCGCGCTGGCGCAGTGCCTGCGCGGCGGGCGGCGCGACGAGGTCGCCCGGCTGGTGCTGACCGCCTCGGGCGGCCCCTTCCGGGGCTGGAGCCGCGAGCAGCTCGCCGACGTCGACGCCGCCCAGGCGCTGGATCACCCCACCTGGGCCATGGGGCCGGTCATCACCGTGAACTCGGCCAGCCTGATGAACAAGGGCCTGGAGCTCATCGAGGCCCACGAGCTGTTCGACGTCGGCTGGGACGACCTCGAGGTCGTCGTCCACCCCCAGTCGGTGGTGCACTCGATGGTCGAGTTCGTCGACGGCTCGACGCTGGCCCAGCTCTCGCCGCCGGACATGCGGTTGCCGATCCAGCTGGCCATGTCCTGGCCCGAGCGCCTCGAGCACGCCTTCACGGCCTGCGACTGGACCCGGGCGCAGCAGCTGACCTTCGAGCCCGTCGACACCGGGACCTTCCCCGCCCTGCGGCTCGCCGAGCAGGCCGGCCGGCGCCGCGGCACGTACCCGGCGGTGCTCAACGCCGCGAACGAGGCCGCCGTGGGCGCCTTCCTCGAGGGCCGGCTCGCCTTCCTCGATCTCGCCGCCGTCGTCGAGGTGGTGCTCGAGGACTGGGACGCCACCCGCCCCGGCGCCCCCGGCGACCTCGGTGACGTGCTGGCCGCCGACACCTGGGCCCGCGAGCGGGCCGCGACCGCCATCGCGAGCAGGCGAGGAGTCACATGAGCGCGACCGTCGGGATCGTGATCTTCGTCGTCGGCCTGCTGGCGGCGATCATGCTCCACGAGTGGGGGCATCTCGCCTCGGCGCGCCGCTTCGGCATCCGGGCCGACCGGTTCTTCCTCGGCTTCGGCCCCACCCTGTGGTCGACCCAGCGCGGCGAGACCGAGTACGGCGTCAAGGCCCTGCCGCTCGGCGGCTTCGTCACGATCAAGGGCATGGCGCCCGACGACGAGCGGCTGCCGGGGGTCCCGGAGCAGGTCTTCAGCAGCCAGCGGCTGACCCACGACCGGCAGGTGGCCGCCCAGCGGCTGGGCCCCGACACCGATCCGCTGACGGTCGGCACGCTGCCCGAGACCACCTGGGAGCGCCTCGAGCAGGAGCTGACCGACCGGGGGACCCCCGCCGAGGTGCGCGAGCGCATCGTGCGCCGCACCCGGGCCACGCTGCCCGAGGACGCCTCCATCGAGCACGCCCGGGCGGTGCTCACCGAGGTGCTGGTCACCGAGGTGGCTGACACCGGTCGCCCCGGCAGCCTCCACCACCGGCTGCTCAAGGGCGACGAGGGCCGGTTCTTCCATGATCAACCGGCCTGGCAGCGCGCGATCGTGCTCGCGGCGGGCTCCACCATGCACTTCGTGATCGCGCTCGTGGTCCTGCTCGGCGGGTTCCTGCTGATCCCGATGGGCACCGGGGAGGCCCAGCCCGTCGTGACGGGGGTCGAGCCGGGCTCGCCCGCCGACGAGGCCGGCCTGCAGACCGGCGACGAGGTGCTCGCCGTGGGCGAGGTGAGCTCGGGCGACTTCGACGTGCTGCGCGAGGAGATCTCCGCGCACCCCGGCGAGCCGGTCGCCTTCACCGTGGAGCGCGACGGTGAGGTCACGCAGCTGCAGATCACGCCCGAGCCGGTGGAGGACCCCGAGACGGGCGAGGTCCGCGGTGTGGCCGGCTTCACGCCCGATCCGGTGATGGAGCGCCTCGAGACCACGGAGGCGATGCGCGAGGCGCTGGTCGGCGACGCCGGGTTCTTCCCGATGTTCGGGGCCACCTTCGAGGCGATGGGCCGGGTCTTCGGGCCGGAAGGGCTGGCCGCGATCGCCCAGCAGACGGTCGGCGAGGAGGAGCGCGACCCCGAAGGCGCCCTCTCACTGGTCGGGGCCGCCGGCCTCGCGGGTCAGACCGAGACCTTCGGGCCCTTCCTGCTGGTGATGCTGCTCGCCTCGATCAACATCTTCATCGGCGTGTTCAACCTCATCCCGCTGCCCCCGCTCGATGGCGGCCATCTCGCCGTGCTCGCCGTGGAGCGCAGCGTCAACGCGGTCCGGGGCCTACAGGGCAAGCCGCAGGACTTCACCGTCGACCCGCGGGCGATCGCCGCGATCGCCGTGCCGGTGATCGCGGTGCTGCTGCTGCTCTTCATCGCGCTGCTGTGGCTCGACATCACCTCGCCGATCCAGATCCCGCAATAGGCCCAGCGTGCGCAGTTCGCTGCGTTTCCACTCCGGTGCGGGCAGGCTTCCGGGGGCTCCGGCGTAGCGTGGGCGGCGTCTTCGGCCCGGGCGTGAGGTACAAGGTGAAGGTCGCGTACGTGTTCGCCACGACCGCCCGCAACCCCAGCTACAAGATCGCGCAGATGATCCTCCCGCAGCTCGAGGAGGACCGCCACGGGGCCGAGGTCGTGGGGATGTTCTTCTTCGACGACAACAACTACGTGCTGCGCACGGGTGACCCCATCGGCGAGCGGCTCGCCAGGCAGGCGGCGGACAAGGGCATCCTGCTGATGATGTGCGACCGCTGCGCCGTCGAGCGGGGCCTGGCCAGCGGCGACCCCGACGGCGGGGAGGTCACTGTCACCGACGTGGTCGACGGCGTGACCGTGGGCTGCTTCCCCGATCTCTACGGCGCCCTGGTCGGCAACCCGCCCGATCACATCATCACCCTCTGACCCTCCGACTCGTCGGCGGGCTTGCGCACAGTGACGCCCGGAATCTCTCGAGCGGTGCGCTCGAGCCACCGGACCGGCACCAGTGCGGTCAGCCGGCAGCGCAGCCACCCTGTTTCGCGTCCGAGACCGTGCTGGCTGCCAGCCGCCACGAGATGGGACCACCGCCCCTGGCGGTCGGCAGCGCTGCTGGTGATGCTCGGTGAGTCGAGCCGCGATCGCGAGGACGGGCCTGATGAGTCGGAGTGTGCAGGCCGTTGCCGTCGACTATGACGGGACGTTGACCGACACCGACGTGCCCGATGCGGCGGTGCTGGAGGCGATCCGCTCCGTGAGGGCGGAAGGTCGGGCGGTGGTGTTGGTGACCGGGCGGATCCTCTCGGAGCTGCGTGCGGTCTTCCCGGGCGTGGACGGTGAGTTCGACGCGATCGTGGCGGAGAACGGTGCGGTGCTCGCCGATAGCGACGGGGTGCGCAACCTGGCCGCGCCGGTCGATGCTGCGCTGGGGCATGTGCTCGCACAGCGTGAGGTCACGGTTCGTCAGGGTCGGGTGCTGCTCGCGTGCAAGACACCGCATGCGAAGGTGGTGTTCGAGGAGCTCATGCGTCTGGGGGTCGATGGGCAGGTGGTGCGCAACCGTTCAGAGCTGATGGTGCTGCCTTCGGGGGTGACCAAGGGCAGCGGGCTGGTCCAGGCGCTGGGCAACCTGGGGATCTCGCGGCACAGCACATTGGGGGTGGGGGATGCGGAGAACGACCACCAGCTGTTGGCCGCCTGCGAGCTGGGGGCGGCGGTGGCCAACGCCGTGCCGGCGCTCAAGGAGCACGCCGATCTCGTGCTCGATGAGCCTGACGGTGCCGGGATCGTGGAGCTGTTGACCGGGCCGGTCGTGACCGGCTCCCGGCGGCTGCCACCGCGTCGGTGGCAGCTGGTGCTGGGCTACGACGGTGAGCGCAACCCCGTCCACATCCCCGCCTCGCAGCAGAATCTGCTGCTGACCGGGGGCAGCTGCTCTGGCAAGTCGTACCTGGCCGGCCTGCTGATCGAGCAGCTGGTGGCCCTGGACTACAGCGTGCTGGTCCTCGACCGTGAAGGCGATCACCAGAGCCTGGGCGACCGGCGCGGGATCCTGGCGGTCGGCGACCCCCGGCGGCTACCCAGCGCAGAGGAGCTCACCGCGCTGCTGCGCCACCGGTTCGGCAGCCTGGTCATCGACCTCTCCCAGCACGACGAGCACGCCCAGCAGAGCTACCTCGCCGACGTCATGCCCGCCGTGCTGGCCCAGCGGGCGGTCACCGGCCTTCCTCACTGGCTGGTCCTCGAGGAGGCGCACAGCCTGCTCGCCGACCCCCATCCCTGGCGCGGTGTGGCCGACCAGACCTCAGGTCTGTGCCTGACCACGCATCGGCCCGATGCCCTCCCGGAGATGCTGGCAGACGAGCTGGATGTGTTCGTGCTCGTCACCGGAGCCGGTCACGGCAGCGAGGAGGCGACGTCCTTCGTCGCCCAGCAGACCGGCTCGGCCGAACATCGGCTCACCGACAAGCTCGCCCACGGCCACCTCGGCCAGGCACTAGTGGTGCGACGCGACGGGCGTGCACCGGTCCCGTTCACCATGGGACGCCGCAGCAGCGGCCACGTGCGCCACTGGCACAAGTACATCGACGGGCAGCTGCCGCCCTCGGAGCGGTTCTACTTCCAACCCCACGAGGACGGGCGCGTGGCCGCCAATCTGCGGGAATTCCACCGAATCCTGGGTAGCTGTCCCGCCCCCTCGGTCGCGCGACATGCCCGTGACCACGACTTCTCGAGCTGGATCCGCGCCGTGCTCCAGGATCTCGAGCTCGCCCAGGACATCGCCGTGATCGAGCGCCGCCTGCGACTCGAACACGACGGCGTGGAAGAAGTCCGCGACGCCATCCGCACCGCGATCGAGCGACGCTACCTCGAAGCAACACCCCCGCCCCCTGCGCGGTGACCCACCGCCGCCGGCTCTGCGCGGTGCAGCAGCTCCTGCGCCTCGACCATCAGGTCAAGGGCCTCCCGCCGCGCGCCTTCCTCGCCCTGGCCATGCTCGCCCTCGGCGGCTATCGCCCCTCACTGCCGGGACGCTCGTGAGACCCACGGATCAGGCAGGAGAACCCCATTTCTGACGTGCCGCAGAACTGCAGCGGCCCCGACCGGTGTCGATGGCAGGGCAGGTGGTCGGTGAGCGACAGCGGTGTGGCATCCTGCGTCGATGGCAAATCTGATCCTCGCGATGTTGGTGGTGTTGGTGGGCTCGGGGTTGTGCTCGGGGTCGGAGACCGCACTGCTGTCCGTCCCGATCGTCCGCGCCCGCCAACTCGCCGCAGAGGGCGGTCCCGCGGCCAGGGCGCTGCTGGCGATCAAGCAGGAGATCGCCCGGCCGATCTCCGCGATCGTGGTCCTCAACAACGTCTTCAACATCGTGGGCAGCATCGCGGTCGGGATGATCGCGGCGGCGCAGTTCGGAGAAGCGTGGG
>SKLC01000154.1 GCA_007123425.1 Nitriliruptoraceae bacterium | reverse complement strand
TCCGCCTCGGCCTGGGCGACCTTGCGGGCGGCCCGCTCGGCCCGGGCCGCCTCGCGCTCGCTGGCGACGCGGGCGGCCTGCGACCGCGCCCGCTGGTCCTCGACCTCGGCGAGGAGGTCGGCGACCGCCTCGACCAGATCGCGGTCGCTGCTCATGACGTGGCCGACGTAGGTCGTGGAGTTGAGGAAGTCGGCGATGTCGCGCACGCCCACGAAGGCCTCGGCGAAGGACACCTGGCCGTACTTGAAGGCGGCCCGGACCCGGTTGTCGAGCTGCAGCTGCGTGGTGGACAGCTCCGCCTCGGTTCGCTCGAGGCGGGCGCCCACCTCGCGGAGCTCCGCGCGGGCGTGCTCCGCCTCGTCGCGGGCCTCGGCGAGCTCCTCGCGGGCCTCGGCGAGCTCCTCCTGCCTGCGCTCGAGTGCCTGGCGGGCCTCGGCCAGCCGCTGCTCGGCGACCTCGAGGCGCTCGCGGACGTCCCCGGCCTGGCGGCGGACCTCCTCGAGCTCCTGCTCGCGCTCGGTCTGCTCCTGCTGGTTCTCGGACAGCTCCGAGCGCAGGTCACCGGTGTCGTCGGCGGCGACGGCGACGGTGGCCCCCAGCGAGAGGAGCATCCCCAACGCGACAGCGCGTGCGTACCTGGACACCGCGGCGACCCCATTGCCCCATGGCCCGGCCGAAGCCTGACCGACTCCCGAGAGACCTTATCCGAACATCGGGCTCAACCGTGCACAAGCAACAACATCGTGCACAGTGGTGCACCGCTCGTGGCACACCTCGACCCCAGCATCGGCCACACCGGCGCTGCCCTTGAGGCCGGCGGGGCTGCCAGGGGCGCGCCGCGCGCGCTCAGACGTCGAGGAAGCGTCGCAGCGCGAGCACCGATGCCAGCGCGGCGATGCCGGCGCCTGACGCCAGCAGCAGCGGTCCGATCGCGATGACCTCGCTGGCACCGATGAACGGCATCAGCTCGATCTCCTGGCGCAACTGGGCGGCCACCCGCGGCACCGACGCCCACAGCAGGCCCCAGGACACCAGCGCGCCCAGCACCCCGGCGAACACGCCCTCCATCACGAAGGGCAGGCGGATGTACCAGTTGGAGGCGCCCACCAGCTTCATGATGGAGGTCTGCTCGCGACGGGCGAACGCGGCCACCCGGATCGTGTTGGCGATCAGCACGCCGGCGGCCACCAGCTGGATGACCGCGACGATCAGCGCCGCGTTGCGGATCACGTTGGTGAAGCGCAGGAACTGATCGAGCACCTGGCGCTGGTCGACGATCTCCTCGACGCCCGGGTAGGCGGCGAACTCGTCGGCGATGACCGCGAACAGCTGCGGGTTCTGCAGCCGGACACGGAAGGAGGCGGGCAGCACGTCCGCGTCGACGGACTCGATCAGGTTGGGCTGGTCGCTGAAGAGCTCGACGAACCGGTCGTAGGCCTCCTGCTTGGACTCGTAGAAGACCTCCTCGACGACCTGGTGCTCCTCGAGGTCGGTCTCCAGCTGCTCGCGCTGTTCCTCGGTGATCTCCGGGCAGGTGCGCCCGTCGCAGAGGAAGATCGAGACCTCGACCTGGCCCACCCAGTCGTCGGTGGCCAGCTCGACCTGCTCGGAGAGCAGCAGGCTCGCGCCCAGCAGGGTCAGCGACACGGTGACCGACAGGATCACGGCCACGGTCATCATCAGGTTGCGCCGCAGGCCCTTGAGGGCCTCGGTCAGGACGTAGATCCACCTCACGGTGCGAGCCTTCCGCCAGGAGCGTCGCGGGTATGCGTCAGCCGGCGTAGCCGTAGACGCCGCGCGACTGGTCCCGGACCACGTGACCGTTCTCGAGCTCGATCACCCGTCGCCGCATGGAGTCCACGATGTGCTGATCGTGGGTGGCCATGACGACGGTCGCCCCCGTGCGGTTGATCCGGTCGAGCAGCTTCATGATGCCCACCGAGGTGGTGGGGTCGAGGTTGCCGGTGGGCTCGTCGCAGAGCAGGATCCGCGGGTTGTTGACGAACGCCCGCGCGACCGACACCCGCTGCTGCTGGCCGCCGGAGAGCTCGTGGGGCAGCGCCTGGGCCTTGCCCTCGAGGCCGACGAGCTCGAGCACCTCGGGGACCCGCCGCTCGATCTCGCGGCGGCTCTTGCCGATGACCTCCATCGCGAAGGCGACGTTCTCGTAGACGGTCTTGTTCGGCAGCAGCTTGAAGTCCTGGAAGACGTAGCCGATCTCGCGGCGCAGCATCGGGACCTTCCAGGAGCGCAGCGAGACCAGGTTCTTGCCGGCGACCCAGATCTCGCCCTCGTCGGGGAACTGCTCGCGCGTGAGCAGCCGCATGAAGGTCGACTTCCCCGACCCCGAGGGGCCGACGACGAAGACGAACTCGCCCTTGTCCACGTCGATCGACACGTCGTCGAGCGCGACGACCTCGTCGTCACCTCCACGCTTGTAGGTCTTCGTGACGTTCTGGAGCCTGATCACGCGAGGGTCCCTGCGACGTTGGGTCCGGCGGCGGCCATCCGCGCCGTGGACCGTGGGAAGGTCGCGGGCATCCACGCCTGCCCACGACCGCGGAGGAGGGTACCAACGAGGGGCCTGACCTCTTCGCAGTCGGCGCGCATCGCGACTGGCGGTCCGGGCGGCATCACGCGCCACCGTGCCGGAGGGCACCGGCACGGGCGTGCCCCGCGGGCCGTCCGCGGCCACCGGCGCGAGCTCGCCCTCGAGGGGGGGAGCGGGTCAGCCGGTGTCGCTCTCGCGGATCCGGCGGCGCAGCTCCGCCTCGATGAGCGCGTCGAGGTCGCCGTCGAGCACCTTCTCGGGGCTGCCGATCTCGATCTCGCTGCGCAGGTCCTTGACCATCTGGTACGGATGCAGGACGTAGCTGCGGATCTGCGAGCCGAAGCCGACGTTCTGGACCGAGCCGCGCAGGTCGTCGAGCTCCTCCTGGCGCTTCTGGCGCTCGAGCTCGGCGAGCTTGGCCTTCAGCACGCGCAGCGCGACCGCCTTGTTCTGGTGCTGCGACTTCTCGTTCTGACAGCTGACCACGATGCCGGTCGGCTGATGGGTGATGCGCACGGCCGAGTCGGTCGTGTTGACGCTCTGCCCGCCCGGCCCCGAGGAGCGGTACACGTCCACGCGGATGTCCTCGTCGGGCACGACCACCTCGTCGTCGACCTCCGGCAGCACCGGCACGACGTCGACGAGCGCGAAGGAGGTCTGGCGGCGCGCCTGCGAGTCGAACGGGCTGATGCGCACCAGCCGGTGGACCCCGTGCTCGGCGGAGAGGAACCCGTAGGCGTCGGGACCGCGCACCTCGAAGGTGGTCGACTTCAGGCCCGCCTCCTCGCCGTAGGACTGGTCGTAGACGATCGTCTCGTAGCCGTGGTCCTCCGCCCAGCGCAGGTACATGCGCTGCAGCATCTGGGCCCAGTCCATCGCGTCCACGCCGCCCTCGCCCGCGTGGACGGACACGATCGCGTCGGAGGCGTCGTGCTCGCCGGAGAGCAGCGTCGCCACCTCGATGCGGTCGAGCTCGGCGTCCACCCAGCGCAGGCCGGAGGCGACCTCGCCGGCCGAGCCCTCGTCGTCCTCCTCCACGGCGAGCTCGTCGAGCACCTCGAGGTCGTCGAGCCGCTCCACGAGCGCGTCGTAGCGCTTGAGCTGCGTCTCCACGCGGGACAGCTCCGTGGTGACCACGCGCGCGTGGTCGGGGTCCTCCCACAGCCCCGGCTCGGCGGCCTGCTGCTGCAGCTCCTCGTAGCGGTTGCGCTGGCCTGCGATGTCGAGGTCGGACTCGAGCTGGGCGAGACGGGCGCGGTGGGAGGCGATCTGATCGGCCTGGCTGCCGGCCATCGGTGCTCCTCGAAGGGTCAGGGACGACCCGACGATGCTACCCGTGGTGGCCCTGCTCCCCGGTCGTGGACCTGCCAGCCGCGGCCGTGGCTGCGCGGGCGCGGCACCGGGTCCCGACACAGCGAAAGCGGGCGCTCTCCCCTCCAAGAGCGCCCGCTTTCGCGGGGGGACTCCCCGGACCGGACTCAGGGAGTCGTCAGAGGACTTCGCCGTCGGGCGCCGACCTCCTTCCCGTGCCCGTACCTCCCCCATGACGTGAGCGTTGCACGCCCACTGATGCTCCATCAGTTCGCTCAGCGCTCACATGGTGTCCCTGGGCAACCTCGGCTCCGAAGCGATCGTCAAGCAGGATGCAAGGACGCCGAGGTCGGGAGACCGACCGCCTGCGAGCAACGAGGACCACCATGCAGCACCTGGTCGCCATCACGATGGTGCTCGTCACGGCGAGCACCGCGCTGCGCCTGCTCTCGGCACATGCGCGCAGCCACGACACCGACCGCGGGGACTGACGCCGCACCGGCCCACGGCCTGCGGGCACGGCGCGCCCCCGACCATGACACCGGTTGGCGTGGCCCTCGCACCCCTAGGATGCCCGCGACCAGCCGTCGTCGGGAGGCGCCGTGGGCCAGCGGTCGAGGCGTTCGTCGCTCGTCAGCCCAGCGCGCCTGCACTCGCTGCCCAAGGTCGAGCTCCACGTGCATCTCGAGGGCGCGATCGGCTCGGAGCAGGCAGCGGCGCTCGCCCGGCGCCACGGTGAGGATCCCGGCACAGCGCTCCTGCTCGAGGACGGCGCCTACCCGCGGCGCTACGACGGCTTCGAGCACTTCCTGCGGACGTTCCTGGCCACCAGCGCGCAGGTGCGCACCCCCGACGACCTCTACGAGGTCGCGGCCACCTTCGCCCGGCAGCGCGAGGCCCAGCGGATCGCCTACACGGAGGTGACCTTCACCGCCGCGACCCACACCGAGGCCGGGATGCCGCCGGCGGCGATGTGGGAGGCCCTGCGTGAGGGCCTGGCCGCGAGCGAGCACGCGCAGATCGGGCTGATCGTCGACGTGGTGCGCGACACGGGTCCCGCTGGGGCCGAGGCCACCGTGCGCCTGGTCGAGGACGCCGACGCGCCCATCGTCGGGCTGGGGCTGAGCGGCACCGAGGGCGCCGTACCCGAGGGCGAGTTCGGGGTGCTGCGCCGTGCCGCGGACGGACTCGGGCTGGGCCTGACCGTGCACGCCGGGGAGACCGGCCCCGCGACCAGCGTCGAGGCCGCGGTCACCGATCTGGGCGCCGACCGGATCGGCCACGGCATCGCCGCGGCCGACGACGCGGCGCTGCTCGACCGGCTCGCCCGGCAGGGGGTGCTCCTCGAGGTCTGCCCGTCGTCGAACGTGGCGCTGGGACTCGTCGCCGACGTGGCCGCCCACCCCCTGCCGCGCCTGCGCGACGCGGGCGTGCCGGTGGCCATCGGCAGCGACGACCCGTCCTTCTTCGCCACCACGCTCGACCGGGAGCTCGCCCACGCCGTCGACCTGCTCGCCGGCCGGGCGGGCGGGTCCGGTCGCGCGACGGTCTC
>SKLC01000077.1 GCA_007123425.1 Nitriliruptoraceae bacterium | reverse complement strand
GGCGACGTCCAACGCGAGGAGCCACCACATGGGCAAGAAGGGCCTGTCCAAGAAGGTCGACAAGCTCGAGAAGAAGACCGAGGATCTGCGCAAGAAGGCGGAGAAGAAGGCCGGCAGCCTCCAGGACCTCGCCGAGGACCGCATCGACGAGCTCACCGGCGAGAAGAAGAAGGGCAAGAAGCGCAAGGGCATGTTCGCGCTGCTGCTCGGCGCCGTGGCCGTGGCGGCCGTCGGCCTGAAGAAGAAGCGCGACCAGGAGCTCGACGAGGCGCTCTGGGAGGAGCCCCGCTCGATCTGACGCGCACCGCGCCTCGTCCGGTCCCCCGCCCGGCGGCCCCATGCTGCCGGGCGTAGGGCGGTGGCCCCGACCAGGGACCGCACACGACGACGCCCTCGCCGCTTCTCGGCGAGGGCGTCGTCGTGTGCGCGGGATGGGCCCGTCGGCCGCCGGGGCCGCCGCCACGCCCGCAGGTCGGGTCGGCTGCTGCCGGGGCCACGGGCGTCATCCACCGATGTGACCACAGGTGTGGAAGAACAGCCGTGTCAGTCATCCACATGTGCACAGCTTCGTCCACAACCCGCCCGGGATCGGCGCGGCCCACCGGAGCTCACGACGCCCCGGACGACGTCGCCGCCGCGGCCGGAGGGCCGCGGCGGCGATGAGGATCGTGCCCCAGACGAGGCGGTCAGCGGCTCACAGGTCGTCGCCGAGGTCGTCGCCACCGTCCTCCATGCCCGGGTCGAGGTCGCCGTTGGCGTCCATGTCCTCGCAGGCGACGGCCCCCAGGGCCATCGCGGCCACGGCGCCGCCCACGGCGAGCTTGCTGACGAGTGAGCGCTTCACAGGGTCCTCCTCATACGACGGGAGGCCTGACCGTACGTCCGGACGTCCCCACGGGCCCCTCGGCCGAACGGGCATCCCCGCTGACGTTCGGTCACTGGCCAGGTGGACGTCGTCGGCCCGCGGGCTGGGCCGGCGAGAGCACGGCCAGGAGGTCGGCCGGCTCGAAGGGCTTGACCAGGTAGCCGGCGCAGCCGAGCTCGAGCGCGCGCCGACGGGCGGCGGGGTCGGCGTCCGCCGAGCCGACCACGACGGGCAGCGCGGGGAAGCGCCCGAGCCGCTGCAGCCGCGCGAGGACCTCCCAGCCGTCGAGGTCGGGCAGCCGCAGATCGAGGAGCATCGCCTCGGGCTCCTCCTCGACCACGAGCTGGACGGCCGTGGCGCCGTCGTCCGCCTCCAGCACCTCGTGGCCGGCCAGGCGCAGCGCCAGGCCGAGCGAGAGCCGGATGTCGCTCTCGTCGTCGACCACGAGCAGCCGCCGCCCCATCAGCCCGCCCGCAGCCGGCAGATGAAGCGGGCCCCCGGGGCCCCGGCGTCGTACTCCAGCGAGCCGCCGAAGGTCTCCATGAGCCGTCGGGACAACGCCAGGCCGATCCCGGAGCCCCCGACGTCGTTCGCGCCGGAGCCGCGCGTGAACGGCTCGAAGAGGTCGGCCTGCAGGCTCTCGGGCACGCCGGGCCCGTCGTCGCTGACGATCAGCACCACCTCGTCGGCACGGTCCTCGGCGACTGCGGCCTCGAGGTGGATGCTGGGCCCGCCGTACCGGTAGGCGTTGGTCAGCAGGTTGGTCAGCACCTGCTCGAGCCGGCTCGGATCCGCGAGGACGCGCAGGCCGTCGCCGATGTCGCGGGTGACCTCGGCCTCCTGTGGCGGCGGTGCCGAGTCCAGCGAGTGCTGCACGATCTCGGCCAACGGGGTCGGCTCGAGCTCGATGGCGGTGCGGCCACCGTCGAGCTGCGAGAGGTCCAGCAGGTTCGCCACGAGCGTGCTCGCGCGCTGGCTCTGGCGCCGCAGCGCCGCCAGGGCCTCGGCCAGCTGCTCCTCGTCGAGGGCGTCGAAGTGGGCCGCCAGGGTCGCGCCCAGCGCGGCGATCGTGGCCAGCGGGGTGCGCAGCTCGTGCGCGGCGTTGCGGATGAACTCGTCGCGGGCCTGCTCGAGCCGCTGCCGCTCGGTGACGTCGCGGATGGCGGCCGCGAGCAGCACGCCCTCGTCGCTGGGCAGCGGCGAGAGCGAGATGTCGACGGGGAACTCGCTGCCGTCGCGGCGCCGACCCCACAGGTCGAGCCCCGCGCCCATCGGCCGCGTGTGCGGCTCGGCGGCGTAGTCGGCCCGGTGGTGGACGTGGACCTCGCGGAAGCGCTCCGGCAGCAGCACCTCCACCTCCCGGCCGACGAGCTCGTCGCGCGGGTAGCCGAACAGCGCCTCGACCTGGGCGTTGACCAGCACGATGCGGCCCTCGCCGTCGATGATGACGACGGCGTCGGGGGCCGACTCGAGGAAGGAGCCGAACAGGTGGGGCCCGTCCGCGATGCTCCTCGCGGCGGGCCGATCGGAAGACGACACGGCGGCTCCCCGTGTGACGGCCGCTTGTGGCGGGCACGCTACGGGCCGGGGGGACCCCGCGCGAGCGATGTGTGCGTCAATGGCCCCGACACGTCATGGCGCGGCCGACCGGCCGGGCCAGGCGGGCCGGCCGGTCGGCCGCGTCCGTGGTCGGATCCGGCCATGGACACGGCGCGGGGCCCGGCGGTGGGCTCGCTTTCGCTATACTTTCTAGACTCAGCGATCATCGGTGCTGGCGTGGGCAATCCCTTCGAGGAGGAGACCGGCGAGGCCGGGCGGGCGCTCGATCCCGCGCGCAACCCCTTCCGTCCCGGGATGGGCCGGGTGCCACCCGACTTCGGGGGGCGCGAGCCGCAGCTGCGTCGCGCCAAGGTGGTGGTCGACCAGCTCGTCCACGGGCACACGCCGGAGTTCGTGCTCTACCGGGGTGTGCGGGGGGTGGGCAAGACCGCGCTGCTCGCCTACGTGCGCGACCAGGCGCGCCGCCGGGGCCTGCAGACGCTGCACGTGGAGGCGGACCGCGAGGACGAGCGGCTCGACGCGACCCTGCAGACCCTGCTGCGAGGCTTGAGCGACCTGCTGGCGGCCGCGGGAGCAGAGGTCGTGGCGCGGCTGACGACGGTGAGCACCACGGCGCAGGGACCGCGGCTGCGCTCCCAGGGCGGACCGGCGGCCACGCTCGAGGCCATGGTGGACGACGTGGCGCGGCTGGCGGAGGCCACCGGCAACGGCGTCCTGCTCACCGTCGACGAGGTGCACGAGGGCGGGGACCTGCTGCTCAAGCCGCTGCTGCGCTCGGCCCACCGCGTGGCGCAGGACGGCCAGCCCCTGGGCGTGCTGCTCTCGGGGCTGCCGACCGCGGCCGAGAGCCTGTTCGACGAGGGCCAGACCTACACGGAGCGCCTCGCGCGGGTCGACCTCGGCCTCCTCGAGCGCGACGGCACGGCCGAGGCGATCCGCCGGCCCTTCGCGCGGGACGCCGGGCTCGGGGTCGATGAGCTGGTCGTCGACACGGTCCACGACGGGGCCGGGGGCTACCCCTGGTTCGTGCAGCTGTGGGGCGAGGCCCTGTGGGACCTGGCCACCGACCCCGCGCGGCTGGAGCTGCCGGTGGCCCGGGAGGCCGGCGAGCGCGTGCACCTGCGCATCGAGGACTTCTACCTCAGCCGCTGGCGCCGGGTGCCGTCGGGCCGCGCCGCGCTGCTGGTCACGGCGCTTGCCGACGCGGGGGGCGACGCCGCGATCGGCGACCTGCTCGACCGCCTCGAGATCACCCACCAGGCGGCCTCGCCGGCCCGTCGCGCGCTGCTGGACCTCGGCCTGTGCTGGGCACCCGGCCGCGGGCGGCTGGCCTTCAGCGTGCCGGGGTTCGCCGACTGGCTCCAGCGCACCCGACCGGAGCTTCCCTGAAGGCGCGAGGGACAGCGCGCGATCCTCACGCGGCGCGGGGCGCGGCCGTGCTGCGGGGTGGGCATCAATCCGGCGGCTGCGGCTCGGTGCGCAGGCCCTCGGTCGCCTCGTCGGTGCCGATGATCAGGCGCCCGGGCTTGTGCCAGCGCAGGTAGCTCCAGGCCCAGTTGGTCAGCACGCTGACGCGGTTGCGCCCCCCCATGAGCATGATGATGTGCAGCAGCAGCCAGGCGATCCAGCCGGGGGTGCCCGTGAGGGTGATGCCGTAGGGCAGCTCGGCGACGGCGGCGCGGCGGCCGATCGTGGCCATCGTGCCCTTGTCGGCGTAGTGGAACGGCTGGGGCTGCTCCCCGACCACCGCGCGCCGGATCTCCTCGGCCACGTGCTTGGCGCCCTGGATCGCCACGGGCGCGAGCTGCGGATGGGGGTCGTCGGCCACGGCGGCGACGTCGCCGATCGCCCACGTCCCGTGCCGGGCCGGGACCGCCAGCGTCTCGTCGACCACGACCCGCCCCTGGGGGCCCTGCTCGAGCTCGAGCGCACCTGCCAGGGGGTTGGCCTGGATGCCCGCGGTCCACACGGTCGTGCCCGACACGATCACGGTGCCGTCCTCGAGCTCGACCTCCCTGGCACGCACCTCGGTGACCGGCTGGCCCAGGTGCAGATCCACACCCCGCTCGCGCAGCTGCTCTGCCGCGTACTCCTGCTGCTGGGTGGAGGAGCCCGGCAGCACGCTCTCGTCCATCTCGGCGAGCACCACCCGCGACCGGCTGAAGTCGAGCTCCGGGAAGTCCCGGGCGAGCACATGGTCGAACAGCTCTGCCGCGGCGCCGGCGAGCTCCACGCCCGTGGGGCCCGCGCCGCAGATCGTGATGGTCAGCGCACCCTCCTCCTCGACGGCCTCCTGGCGACCCTCGGCCCGCTCCACCTCGCGCAGCAGGTGGTCGCGCAGGCGCAGCCCGTCGGCGAGGCTCTTGAGGCCGAAGGCGTGCTCGTCGACGCCGGGGATGCCGAAGGTGGCGGTCTCCGCCCCCGCGGCCAGCACCAGGTGGTCGAAGGCGATGGGCGGGCCCTCGGCGAGCTCGAGGCGCCGCTCCTCCCAGTCCACGCCGGTGACCTCGCCCAGGCGGAAGGTCGCGTTGTCGACCTTGGCCAGCAGGCCGCGCACCGGATAGGCGATGTCGGCGGGCTCGAGGCTGGCCGTGGCCACCTGGTAGATCAGCGGCTGGAACAGGTGGTGGTTGCGGCGGTCGACGAGCACGATCTCCACGGGCGCGTCGGCCAGCTCGCGCACGAGGGTCATCCCGCCGAAGCCGGCGCCGACGATCACCACGCGCGGCCGCCCGCCCTGGCCCGACCAGCGGGTCGGCGAGGCGCCGGCGTGCTCGCTCGGCGGATCCGCGGGTCCGCGGGTCCGGGGGGTGGTGTCGGTGGCCACGGCAGATCCTCACGACGGAGTTCGGCGCGCAGGCTCATCGCGTGCGCACGTTCCTTCCTCGCGAGGCTGCCAGGCGCGGGCGCGGACGGGCTGGCCACCCGGACGGGCCGTTTCCACCTGCGCGCGGCGATCGGTCACCGGTCGGATGGCCGGCGGGGGTCACCCGGCG
>SKLC01000439.1 GCA_007123425.1 Nitriliruptoraceae bacterium | reverse complement strand
GGGCCGCCCGGTCTCGCGAGGTGATCACCCACCGCCCCCGCATCGAGGATCCGCCGGCCGAGCCGCCGCCACCGCAGCGCGAGGCGCCTGCCTCCGACGACGAGCGGCCGAGCTCCGCCGCGCAGGCGGCATCGCCCGACCCGCTCGGCGGGCGTGAGCGGGACACGGTCCCGGACCTCTCCGTCGACACCGATCAGCTGCCTCGGCACGACGCCGAGCCGGACGGGCCCGCCGCGGGCCCGGACGATCGCTTGGGAGGCCACGGGCGCTTTGCCGGGTGGAACGATCCCTCCGCCGGCCCGGACGAATCTCGCACCGATCCGGGCGCGGTGGAGCCCGAGGAGCTCGGTGTCGAGGGCGGGGACGAGGACCTGCACACCACCGCCCAGCTGGCGATCCTCGTCGACGAGCTCGAGGAGCGTGACGGGCGCTCGTAGCCTGGAGCCCGCGCGGCGCGCGGGGTCGCCCGCGGCACCGCGTACCCTGGGCGCTCCCGCACCCGTTCCCGGAGTCTGGCCGTGATTCCCTGCCGCGCCGCGTGGCTGGTGCCGCTGCTCCTGGTCGCGCTGCTGCTGACCGCGTGTGGCGATGCCGGGTCGGTCCAGTGGCGCGACGCGACCGTGCAGGTGCCCGAGGGCTGGACGGTCTTCGAGGAGGAGGAGACCCGGCTGAGCATGTCCAACGTGGAGCTCGGCCAGGACGCCGACATCAGCCCCGACGACATTCCCGACGGCGACATCGTGGCCGTCTTCTTCACCCACGAGCCGGGCACCACGCCGGGCAAGTGGCGCGAGTTCATCGAGGGACGCGAGGACCACGAGATCGAGTCCGACCAGTCGATCGAGATCGACGGCGTGCCCGCGACCCAGTTCATCTACCGCCACCGCTCCGGCTCGGAGATGACCCGCGAGATGGCCGTGGTCGTGCCCGCGCGCGAGATCGAGATCTTCGCGCAGCCGGTCCCCGAGCCCGGGGACCCCGACGGGCCCGAGACGTTCATGCGGCACTTCGACACGTTCCGCGAGGTCGTCGAGTCCATCGAGTGGGGCGCACCGCTGGATCTCCAGTCGCACGGTGCCGGCGCCGCGCCGCGGTAGATTCCCGGCGTCAAGCCGGCCGTGCGCCGACCACGGGCACGACCGGGCGGCGGACGAGAGGACCTTCAGGTGCGCATCGCGGTCATCGGCGTCGGCCACGTCGGGTTGGTCTCGGCCGCCTGCTTCGCCCACTGGGGCCACGAGGTCGTGGGCCTCGACCACGACACCGAGCGCATCGCCGGCCTGCAGCGCGGCGAGATCCCGTTCTTCGAGCCCGGCCTCGAGGACCTCGTGCACGCCGAGGCAGCAGCGGGCCGGCTGACGTTCACGCCCGACCTCACCGAGGCGCTCGAGGGCACCGACCTCGTGTTCGTCTGCGTCGGCACCCCCTCGCTGCCCGGCGGCGGGCCCAACCTCGCCTTCGTCGAGCGGGTCGGCATCGACGTCGCCGCGACCGCGACCGATGACCTCGTGCTCGTGGAGAAGTCCACCGTGCCGGCCAACACCGGCCAGCGCCTTGAGCAGGTCATCGACCGCGAGCAGCAGCGCCTGGGGGCCGGGGCGCGCATCCAGGTCGCCTCCAACCCGGAGTTCCTGCGCGAGGGCAGTGCCGTGCAGGACACGCTGCATCCCGACCGCATCGTGGTGGGGGCCAGCAGCGAGCAGGCGCTGGCGGTGCTGCGCGATGCCTACGCCCGCGTCGTCGAGGAGGACGGCTGCCCGCTGCTGGAGACCGACGTGCCCACCGCGGAGCTGATCAAGCACGCCTCGAACGGCTTCTTGGCCACCAAGATCTCCTTCATCAACGCGGTGGCCAACGTCTGCGACCGGGTCGGCGCCGACGTGGAGATGGTCGCCCGCGGCATGGGGCTCGACGAGCGCATCGGCCCGAAGTTCCTCAACGCCGGCCTGGGCTACGGGGGCTCGTGCCTCGTGCCCGAGGAGACCGTCCTCGTCCGGCGTGATGGAGCCGTGAAGCACCTCCGCATGGACGCGCTCTGGGCGGAGGCAGCGGAGGGGGCCGACGGTCTCGAGGTGCTGGCCTGGAGCCCGGACGAGCAGCGCACTTCGTTCCTCCCGGTGGCAGCCGTCACCGTCCGCCACTACGAAGGGGACGTGGTGGAGGTGCGCACCAAGATGGGTCGGCGACTGCGCACGACGGCTGATCATCCGTTCGTGGTCGGTGACGGCGCCAGTGCCGAGACGCACGTGAAGCTCGCCGGCGAGCTGACGGACCGGGACTGGCTGCCTCTGGCCGCCGGCGCTCCGACCGGGTCGGCTGCGGCTCGTCAGGACACCGAGGTGCTCGCGGCCGTGGCCGCCGGCTCGATCGAGGCCGAGCAGGTCATCCACCGCTTGCCCGTCGATGCCCTCGAGGCGGTCCGCGAGCGGGCTGCTGACATCCCGGCCCCACGCCGCTATGACGTCCTGCGAGCGGGCACCATCCGGTTGCACGAGCTCGAGGCCCTCGGACTCTCTCCGCGGGGTGGCAGCTACGGGACCGCGAGGAACGGCACCTACGTTCCCGGGTGCCTCGACCTGGACGCCGACTTCTGGCGGATGATCGGTCTCTTCCTCGCCGAGGGCTGGATCTCGACCGACGGTGATCGCGAACGGATCTATTGGGCCTTCCACCCCACAGGGGAGGCCGACCTGGTCGACTTCGTCGCCGACTACTGGTCGGGTCGCGGCGTGAAGGTGGACGTCCGCAACATGGCCACGGCTCGGAACGTGGTCATATCTTCCCGGCTGCTCGCACGCTGGCTGACAGACGTCCTTCGCGTGGGGCGCGACTGCTATACGAAGCGGTTGCCCGACGAGGTGTGGAGCGCGCCGGCGGCCCAACAGCGGGCCGTGCTGCGCGGCCTGTGGGACGGTGACGGCAGTTGGTCCGTCGTCAACGGTGGCCCCAGCGTGGTGCTCGAGTACGGGACGGTCTCCCCCGCGCTCGCCGACGGCATGCTCCGGCTGCTCGGCCACCAGGGCATCGTTGCGAGCATGCGGACGGGACGGACCCGCAGGTCCACCGTGGACACCTACTGGTTGCGCATCTCCGGTGCCGAGCAGGTCGAGTCGGCGCTCTGGCTGTTCCCTGAGACGGAGGCGGCGCGGATCCGCACGACGATCGCGTCGCAACAGAAGCGGATCGCGCCGACCGGCTACCGGCGACTCGCCGGGGACACCGCCTGGCTGCGAGTCGCGGAGACACGACGTCAGGACTATTGCGGCCCGGTCTACTCTCTCGAGGTCCCCGGCGCGCACACGGTGGTCAGCACCGGCGGCCTCGTGACGCACAACTGCTTCCCCAAGGATGTGGACGCGTTCATTCACCTCTCCCGGGCCGTGGGCTACGAGTTCCGGCTGCTCGAGGAGGTCCGCGACATCAACGTGGGCCAGCGCCACATCGTCATCGAGCGGCTCGTCGAGGAGCTGTGGCACCTGCAGGAGAAGACGATCACCCTGCTCGGCGCGGCGTTCAAGCCCGGCACCGACGACCTGCGCGAGTCGCCCGCGATCCATCTGGCCCGGCTGCTGCTCGACCAGGGCGCCACCGTGCGCGTCTACGACCCGGTGGCGCTGCCGGCCGTGGCCGCGCAGCTGCCCGAGGCGGAGCTCGTCGAGGACCCCCTGGAGGCCTGCAAGGGGGCGCACGCCGCGGTGGTGTGCACCGAATGGCCCGAGATCGCCGAGCTCACGGGCGAGCAGCTCCACGAGGCGCTGGGCTACCCCATCCTCGTCGACGCCCGCAACCTCTACGACCCCACCGCGATGGTCGCTGCGGGGCTGCAGTACCACTCGATCGGCCGCGCCGGCGCCGTGCGGCGGTGAGCCCGGGCCTGGACGGGGCTCGTGTGCCCCGCAGGCCCGGCGAGCTCACCCGACGTAGACGACCTCGCCGTCGGCGGTCAGCACCGAGCGGACCCGGATCCGGTCGGGGTCCTCGGCCTCGAGCTGCTCCATCTCGGCGCGGGTGAGCAGGTAGCGCTCGTCGCGCGTGATGCCGGCGTCGGGGTCGAACCCCTGGATGGGGATGGGCCAGTCCGGCCCGTAGATCTGCGCGAGCACCTGCTCCGCGTTGCCCGGCACCGGGACGAGGTGACCGTGGATCGCCGACTCGCGGGGTCGCGAGTAGGCGTCCGCGTCGGCCACCCGCTCGTGGCGCCAGCCGTAGGACAGCCCGAGCCCCTCCTGAGGGTCGAACCAGGCGTAGTTGACGTCGATGAAGACCTTGCCGCCACGGGAGCGGCGCACGTAGGCGCTCCAGGGATGCAGCTCCACGTGGTAGCCGTGCCGAGCGAACAGGCGGGCGAGCTCGGTCTGCTCGGCGCGCACCTCCTCGGGGCGCGTGTGGCGTGACACGTAGCCCACGTCGAAGCCGCCGACGTCGTGGCCGATGAAGTCGTGATCCCGGATCGCGCCGAGGAGGTTGCCGTAGAAGGGCTGCAGGACCTGGCCGCGCTCCCGCTGGATGAGGGCGGCGACCTCCTCGTACAGCTCGAGGATCGCGCGCTTGCGGCCGGGGGTGTTGCCGACGGTGAGCCGGCCGAACTTCATGAACACGTGGCCCGCGTCGAGGCGACGGAACAGCTCGTCGCTGCGGCTGGGGAACCCGGGCACGACCCGAAGCCGGTCGGCGTCCCCGGGCAGCCGGATGGGACGGTCGCCGGCATGGAGCTCCAGCAGGTCGCCATCGCCGAGGTAGTCCAGGACGTCCCGGGCGTTGAGGGAGAAGCGGGCCGTGCCGTCCTCGCCGGCGTCGACGGCGGCGTAGGTGTCGGCCACCACCCGGCCGTCGACGAGCAGCGCCACCCGTGGCGCCTGGTGGGAGTCGACCTCGACCCGGCCTTCGACCGGGCCGTGCCCGCCCGCGAGGAAGCCCGGATCCTCGACCTCCCCGGCGAACGGCTCGCCCCGTCCGGTGGGGGCGGGCCGGATCGCCGCCGCCCAGTCGGTGCACCTCGACCGGTTCACGCCGAGCTCCTGGGCGAGGTCGTCGTCCTCGGGCCAGTGCTGGAGCCCGTCCCGTGCGACCTCCATCGCCGCCTGCGGGTCCTCGAGGGTCCGCAGCGCCCGGGCCACCCGGCGGTGGGTCAGCGCGCGCACGTGGGGGCGGGCGGCCCCGCCCAGGGCGCGCCACTGCTCGACGCAGGCCTCCCAGTCGTGGCGGAGGCCGAGCAGCTCCACGAGCCGCACGCGCAGCTCGCCGTCGTCGGGGTGCCGCTCCAGCCCGCGGGTGAGGGCCTCGTGGGCGGAGTGGAGCTGGCCGTTGCGGCGGTAGGCGGTCTCCAGCAGCAGCCACGTCTGCGGGTCGACCGATCCTCCGCGCTCGGTCAGCGCCTCCAGCTCCGACGCGGCGCCAGCAGGGTCGCCGGTGGCCAGCAGCTGCCGTGCG
>SKLC01000095.1 GCA_007123425.1 Nitriliruptoraceae bacterium | reverse complement strand
TCGAGCCGCTGTCGACCAGCACCAGCTCGCGCGCACCCGCGGCCAGCGCCGAGCGCAGGCAGTCCAGCGCCTCCTGACGGGTCTCGTGGCTGACCACGACCACCGCCGGCGCGTCGGCGGGCACCTCCGCGCGGCTCATGCGGTGGGGGGCGCGTCGAGCTCGGCGATCAGGTCGGCCAGCCCCTGCTCCCAGTCCGGCAGCGGGCCGAGGCCCGACAGGCGCGCATGGCGGGTGTCGAGCACGGAGAACGTCGGGCGCACCGCCGGCCGGGCGAACGCGGCGCTGCCCACCGGACGGACCGGGGTGTCGAGTCGGGCGAGCTCGAGCGCGCGGACGGCCAGCTCGTAGCGGCTGCACCGGCCCTCGTTGACCAGGTGCACGGTGCCGTAGCGCCCGGAGGTGGCCAGCTCGCGCAGGGCGCGGGCGAGGTCGCGGGTGAAGGTGGGCGAGCCCACCTCGTCGTCGACGACCTCCAGCTCGGCCCGCTCGCGCCCGAGCCGCAGCATCGTGCGCACGAAGTTGCCGCCACGGGCGCCGCACAGCCAGGCGGTGCGCACGATGTGGTGGGCCGCCAGGGTCTCGCGCACGAGCTGCTCGCCGGCGGCCTTGGAGCGCCCGTAGACGTTCAGCGGGCGCACCGGGTCGAGCTCGTCGAAGCCGCGCAGCCGCCCGTCGGGGCCACGCTCGGGCGGGCCCGAGAAGACGTAGTCGGTCGACAGGGTGACCAGGGTGGCACCGGTGCGCTCGCAGGCCCGGGCGAGCCACCACGGCCCCAGTGCGTTGATCCGGTGGGCGCGGTCGGGGTCCTGCTCGCAGCCGTCGACGTCGGTCCAGGCCGCGGCGTTGACCACCACGTCGGGCGCGAGATCGCCCACCGCCGCGGCGACCGCCGGCTCCTGGGCGACGTCGAGGTCTGCGTGGGAGAGGCCCACCACCTCGTGCTCGGCGAAGGCGTCCACCACGTCGAGGCCGAGCTGCCCGCCCGCGCCGGTGACCAGCACCCTCATGCGCGCCCCCGCCGTGCCGAGGCGCCCGCCTCCACCAGGGGCCGCCACCACCACTCGTTGTCGCGGTACCAGGCGATGGTGGCGTCCAGGGCCGCGTCGAGGTCGTGGCGGGGGCGCCACCCGAGCTCGCGGATGCGGGTGGTGTCCACCGAGTAGCGACGGTCGTGACCGGGACGGTCGGCGACGTGCTCGATCATGTCCTCACCGTGGCCGAGCCGCTCGAGCAGCGCCAGGGTGAGCTCGCGGTTGCTGCGCTCGTTGCCCGCGCCGACGTTGTACACCTCGCCGGGGGTCCCCTCGGTGAGCACCCGCCACTGGGCCTCGACGTTGTCGAGCACGTAGGTCCAGTCGCGCACGTTGCCGCCGTCGCCGTACAGCGGCACGCGGCGGCCCTCGAGCAGGTTGGTCACGAACAGCGGGATCATCTTCTCCGGGAAGTGGTAGGGGCCGAAGTTGTTGGTCGTGCGCGTGACCATGATGGGGAAGTCGTAGGTGACGCGGTAGGCCCGGGCCAGCAGGTCCGCGGCGGCCTTGGAGGCCGCGTAGGGGCTGTTGGGCTGCAGGGGGTCCTCCTCGACGAAGGAGCCCTGCTCGATGGAGCCGTAGACCTCGTCGGTGGAGATGTGCAGCACCCGCTCGAGGCCGTGGCGGCGGGCGGCCTCGAACACCACGCCGGCGCCGTCGACGTTGGTGGTCAGGAACGCCGCGGGCCCGTCGATGGAGCGGTCGACGTGGGTCTCGGCGGCGAAGTGCACCAGCGCGTCCGCGTCGCGGACGAGGTCGTCGACGATCGCCGGGTCGCACACGTCGCCGTGCACGAACCGGTGCCGGGGGTGGTCGTCGAGGTCGTGCAGCGAGCTCAGGGTGCCGGCGTAGGTGAGCGCATCGAGGTTGGTGACGTGCACGCTGCTGTCGGCCCGGATGGCATGGCGCACGAAGTTGGCGCCGATGAACCCGGCGCCGCCGGTGACCAGCAGTCGCATGTGACCTCCTCGCCCCGCCCGGGGCCTCGATGGGGCTACGAGATCTCGACGCTGCTGTGGTCGCCCAGCATGAGCCGGTGGGCCGCGGGGCGCCGCTCGGTGCGGACCACCCGCGCGTCACGGCCCAGCAGCGAGCCCTCGAGCCGGGACACGTCACGGACCACGCAGCGCTCGAGCAGGACGGAGAACTCCACCTCGCAGCGCTCGACCACGCAGTCGGGCGCCACCGACGTGAACGGCCCCACGAAGGCGTCCTCGATCCGGGTGCGGGCGCCGATCACCGCCGGGCCGCGCACGGTGGAGCCCAGGATCCGGGCACCGGGCTCGACCACGACCTCGCCGACCAGCTCCGAGCGCTCGTCGACCTCGCCCTCGACGCGGCGGCGGACCGAGCCCAGCACGATGCGGTTGGCCTCGAGCAGGTCGTCCTTCTTGCCCGTGTCCAGCCACCAGCCGTCGATCGTCGAGGCGTGGACGCGCCGGCCGTCGTCGAGCAGCCGCTGGATCGCGTCGGTGATCTCGAGCTCTCCGCGCCCGGAGGGCTCGATGCGCCGGGCGGCGTCCAGGATCGCGGAGGTGAACAGGTAGACGCCCACCAGCGCGAGGTCGCTGGGCGGGTCCGCGGGCTTCTCCACCAGGCCCACCACGGCGCCCTCGCCGTCGAGGTCGGCCACCCCGAAGCGCGTCGGGTCGCCGACCGACTTCAGCAGCACCTGGGCGTCGGGGCGGTCCCGCTCGAAGGCCTCCACGAGGTGGCCGATGCCGCCCTCGATGAGGTTGTCGCCGAGGAACATCACGAAGTCCTCGTCGCCGAGCCAGTCGGCGGCGGTGAGCACGGCGTGGGCGAGGCCGCGCGGGGCGTCCTGGCGCAGGTAGGTCGCCGAGATGCCCAGCGCCGAGCCGTCGCCCACGGCCGCCTCGATCTCGTCCTGCGTGTCGCCGACGATGATGCCGACGTCGGTGATCCCGGCCTCGCGGATCTGCTCGAGCCCGTAGAACAGGATCGGCTTGTTCGCCACCGGGACCAGCTGCTTGGCGCTGGTGTGGGTGATGGGGCGCAGCCGCGTGCCGGATCCCCCCGCCAGGACCAGTGCCTTCACCGCCGCCCCCTCATCGCTCGCCCGGCCACGCATGGCTCGTGTCGCACGCTGGTCAGTGTCCCTGGCCGTCGCCGGCGCTGCGCGACTCCTCCGGGCTGCCCCCGTGGGCGTCGTCGCCGACCGCCACCACCACGTCGGCCCCCTCGGGGGCGTCCACGCCCGCGGGCAGGTCGCGGATCGGCGCGCCCAGCGTGGCCGCGACCCAGCCGGCCGCCGCGTCGTCGCCGCCCACACGGTAGATGGTCGTCGTGGATCCGGCGTCCGTGCCCGATGGCCCGACCCCGCTCGGGACGGCGTCGAAGGCGGCGTAGAGCAGCGTGTCGCCCACGATGCCGGTGGCCCGGGAGCGCCCGCCCGACCACACCGCCACCGTGGTCTCGGCCCGCTCGTCCCGCGTGCCGGGATCCTCGAGCGCCCGGCCGGCCCGCAGGTCCTCGAACAGCGCCTCGGCGCCCGGCCGGTAGGCGATCACGTAGTCGATGCCGTCGATGCGGCGCGTGTAGCCGGGGACGGTGGTCATCGGCATGCCGTCGCGCACCACCGTGCGCATCTCGTCCGCCAGCCCGCGCATCTGCGTGAGGCCGAGGTTCTGATCGGTGACCACGTGCGAGGAGACGTCCTCGACGAGCTGGAACAGCCGCGGGACGTTGGTCAGGATCTGCCGCTCGGTCAGCTCCTGCAGGGTGGCCTGGATGAAGGTCTGCTGCCGGTCGATGCGCTCGAAGTCGGCACGCGAGCCCTGACGGGAGCGCACGTAGGCCAGCGCCTCCTCGGCGTCCATGCGGTGACAGCCCGCGTCGAAGTCCGCGCCGGCCCGCCAGTCGCGCAGCGGCTCGTCGAGGCAGATGTCGACGCCGCCGATCGTGCGCACGGCCTCGACGAACCCGCCGAGCGAGACCTTCGCGTAGTGGTTGACCGGGAGGCCGAAGTTCGACGTGATCACGCGGATGAGGTCATCGGCGCCGCCGGCGAACACGTCGGTGAGCTTGCGCTGGCGCCCGTCGTCGATCACCAGCAGGTCGCGCGGCATGCTCACCAGCGAGACGCTGCTGCGGTCCCGGCTGATGGCGGCGTAGATGATCGTGTCGCTGCGCTGGCCCTCGAAGTCGCCCAGGGACAGCCCGCTGCGCGTGTCGTCGTCGAGGTCGCCGCGGGAGTCGGACCCCACCACCAGGAAGTGCCGGGCGTCGACGGGGGCGGTCTGCTCGAGCTGATCGAGCGGGACGCGGGTGACGCTCTGCTCGAACTGGCGGTAGAGCTCGAAGCCCGTCGAGACCATCGCCACCACGCTCACGAGCCCCACGACGCCGAGGGCCTTCAGCGTGCGCCGCAGCCCCCGCCAGCGGCGACCGCCCTGGCGCAGGGGCCCCCAGGGCTCCGGCTCGCCTCCCACCAGCACCTACTCGTCCTCTTCGTCGTCGAGGTCCTGGCCGACCGTGACCAGGACGTCGACCGGCCCGCCCTCGAAGGACGGCGGGCGGTCGCGGGGATCCAGCTCGACGTCGCCGAGCTGCTCGGCGACGAGGACGGCCACGATCTCCGCGTCCGCCTCCCCGTCACCGTAGGCGACGACGGTCTGCTCGTGGTCGAACCTGGTGGCGTTGTCGGTGCCCAGGGTGGCGAATCCCGCACCCTGCAGCTGGGATTCGATGCGCCCGGCGAGCCCGGCCGTGCCGGCACCGTTGAGCACCGCGACGGTGACGTCGTCGGGGATCGCCTCGTCGGCGACCGCGTCCGCCTCGCCGTCGAGCGGCGCCCCCTGCCGCAGCTGCTGGAACAGCGTCTCCGCCTGCTCGGGGCGGATCACCAGGCGGCCGCTGTCGGGGTTGACGACCCCGGGCAGCGTGGCCACGGTCAGCGGCCGCGTCGAGCCCATCGCCTCCGCGACGTCGAGGAGCCGCGTGCCGCGCAGCGACGCGTCGGTGACGACCTCCTCGGAGAGCGCGGAGATCACCGATCGCGACCGCAGCGGATGGCGCAGCACGTGCCCGGGCCCCACCTGCCGGGCCAGCCCGCGCAGCACGCCGTCCACCGCCTGCGCCTGCTCGGTGGGCGAGCCGTCGAGGAGGCTGGAGCGCACCGCGCCGGCGTCCAGCACCCGGCAGCCCGTGTCGTCGCAGTACTCAGCGCCCCGCAGCGCCTCGGTCAGCCGCGGCAGCGCGTCCGTGCTGGCGAGCACCGCGTGGTCGAGCGCGACCGCGGTGTAGTCCATCACGCCCCGCGCGAGCAGGTCGAGCCCACCCTGCTGGTGCACCTCGTCGAGGGAGAGGTCGCCCTCGCCGTCGACGCCGATCTCGAGCTCCTGCGGCAGCAGCACCACCGCGACGTCGTCGCGCGCCCCGGCGGCCTGCACGAGCGCGACGGGG
>SKLC01000401.1 GCA_007123425.1 Nitriliruptoraceae bacterium | reverse complement strand
GGCCGCCGCTGGGCGGGCGCTCGTCGAAGCGCCACGGCGCCGGTGCGGCAGGGCGCGCGTCGCGGGCGGCCGCCGCCTCGCGCAGGCGCAGGTAGAGGTTGTGGGGCGCCCGGCGCGAGGAGTCCCGGTAGAAGCCCGGCCCGCCCTCGGTGATGCGGGTGAGCCCCGCCTCGGCGATCCGCGCCTGGACCGCGGCCCGCGCGCCCGAATACACCATCACTCCCTGGTAGGGGGCTACCAGCGGCACATCGACGAACCGCCCCGAGCGCACGTTGCCCACCACCTCCGGGTACCGGGAGTGGAACACCGCCGCGAAGCGGGTCGTGCCGCCCTCGGTCTCCTGCTCGTAGACCACGTCCGCGTGCTCGATGCCCGTGTGGGGGCGGGCGGAGGGGTCGTTGGGGATCTTGACCACGATCGGCGCGCGCTCGGCGAGCGTGTCCACGACGTCGGCGTCGAACAGTTCGACCCCGGTCAGCGGCGCGGTGCCCAGGGGCTCGGGCTCCGGCTCGGGCTCGGGATCGGGCTCCGGCTCGGGCTCCGGCTCGGGCTGCTCCGGCGGGGTCTCGTCCACGGCGGCCGGAGCGACCTCCTCCTCGACGGTCGATCCGCATGAGGCGGCCAGCAGCCCCAGCGCGGCCATCGCCGCGACGATTCGTCCGGGCCGGCGCCATCCTGCTGTCACGGTCGTCTCCTGCGGGGGCTCGTCATCGGGCCGATCGGCTCGCGCACGTTCGGCATCGTCCGCACCACGGGCGCGGTGCAGTGGGGGTTCGCCGTGCGCGCAGCCCTGCGCCCGCGCCGGCGGCGCGCAGGAGAGCACGTGTGCGGAGGAGAACGAAGCACCCGGCGCCGGGGTGCGGTGCAGACCGCGGCGCGCCCTGCGGGATCGGCCGGGCCCCCGGAGGTCCCGGCCGCGCCGTCCGTGCCGGAAGCTAGGTCGCCAGCACGTTGGCGAGGTCGAGGAGGCGCTCGTCGACCGACTTGGTCACCCCGATCACCTCGGCCAGCGGGGTGGTGTCGACCTGATTGCCGTGCAGGCCCACCAGCACGCCGTGCTCGCCGGCCGCGAGCCGGTCGACGGCGCCCGCGCCCAGGCGGCTGGCCAGAAGGCGGTCGAAGGCGCCGGGGGCGGCGCCGCGCTGCACGTGGCCGAGCACGGTGGCGCGCAGCTCGAAGCCCAGATCGTCCTCGTGGGCCTTGGCGTGGGCGAGCAGCTGCTCGGTGTCGGGGTCCGAGCCCTCGCCCACCACCGCGACCGCGTGACTGTTGCCGCGGGCGTAGGCCGCCCGCAGCTGCTCGACGACCGCCTCGGGGGAGGTGGGGTGCTCGGGGACCACGACGGCCTCCGCGCCGCTGGCGATGCCGGTCGCCAGCGCGAGGTAGCCGCAGTCGCGCCCCATGACCTCGACGAGGAACGCACGTCGATGGGAGGAGGCGGTCGTCTTGAGGCGGTCCACGGCCTCGAGCGCGGTGTTCAGCGCGCTGTCGACGCCGATCGTGATGTCGGAGCCCACGAGGTCGTTGTCGATCGTGGAGGCGACGCCGACGACCGGGAAGCCGTGCTGGTGCAGGGCGTGCGAGCCGGTCTGGCTGCCGTTCCCGCCGATGACCACGAGCCCGTCGATGCCGGCCTCGCGCAGGTGCGCGAGCGCCGTGCGCTGGCCCACCTCCTCACGGAACTCGGGGCTGCGTGCGCTGCCCAGCACCGTGCCACCGCGCTGCAGGATCCCGCCCACGTCCCGGCTGGCGAGCTCGTCGAACCGCCCCTCGACGAGACCCGCGTAGCCGTCCCGGACGCCCGAGACGCGCCAGCCCCGGGCCAGCGCGGTGCGGGTGATCGCCCGGATCGCGGCGTTCATGCCGGGCGCGTCGCCGCCGCTGGTCAGCACGGCGAGATGGCGGGGCGCGGCGTCGGGCACCGTGGCTCCTTCTACGTCGGTTCGGTCCCGCGGCGTCGCCAGCGGCGTCCGAGCCGCCGACCGAGCTGCAGGAACAGCGGGTAGGTGGCGAACACCGCGGCAGCCGCGAGGTGGTCGCGTGCGGACGGGCGGCGCGGGACCGGCAGCTGCAACACGCCCGAGTTGATCATGAAGTCCCGTGGCGTGGCACTGCCGAACGGTCGCCAGATCGGCGCGAGCAGCGGGCTCTCCACGTCGTTCCACAGCGCGCTGGAGACGCCGAGGAAGCCGGCGAGCGTGACGCCCGCGAGCCGATCGGCGGTCCCCTCGTCGTCGGTCACCCGCTCGATGGCGGCCCCGGTGGCCACCAGCAGCGGCGGGTCGAGCAGGAAGCTCATGCTCTTCTCGCCTTGTCGTCCATCCTGGCGGACACACTAGCGTCGCCGCGCCCCCGGTCCCGGACAGGAGCCATCCCCCACGTGAGCGACGCACGCTGCCGGCACGGGTTCGCTGCCACGGCCGAGCACCCCCGCGGGGCGCTGGCGGGGCTCGGCGCCCTGCTGCTGCCCCCCGAGGCCGGCGGCCCCTCGTCGCAGCAGCTGGCCGGCGTCCTCGGGGGCTATCTGCGACGCACCCCGCACCCGGTCGGGCCCGCGGTGCGCGCCGTGGCTGGGGCGCTCGACGGTGCCGCCCGGCTCCTCGACGGCGACCGGCTGGTCGATCTCGATCTCGCCACCCGGGAGCGGATGCTGGACCGCCTCGCCTCCTCGCCGCGCACCGAGCTGCTCCTCGACGGGCTCAAGGCCCTCGTGCTGCTCACACATGGCGCGGACGCCTTCGCCGACGAGCTGCTCGACCGGGCGGGCCGCGACGTCCCGGCCCGCCCGGACGCGGCGATGACGGTCGTGCCGAGCACGCAGCTGGCCGCGACGGTGCGCACGGACGTGGTGGTCGTGGGCTCGGGTGCCGGGGGCGCGATGGCCGCGCGGCAGCTGGCCGCGGCCGGCCTCGAGGTCCTCGTGGTCGAGGAGGGGCGCCGCTTCGGCGTCGAGGACTTCCGCACCACGCACCCGCTGGAGCGCTGGACCGCGATGTACCGCGACGCCGGGACGACCGCGGCGGTGGGCAATCCGCCCGTCGTGCTGCCGCTGGGGCGGGGCGTGGGCGGCACGACCCTGGTCAACTCGGGGACCAGCTTCCGCACGCCGGACCGGGTGCTGGGGCGCTGGCGAGACCGGCACGGCGTCGACCTTGCGGACGCGGCGGGCTTCTCCGGCCTGCTCGACGAGGTGGAGCGCACGATCGCCACCGCGCCCGTGCCGGCCGACGTCATGGGCCGCAACGGGGAGCTGACCCTGGTCGGGGCCGAGCGGCTGGGGTGGAGCTCGGGCCCGCTCGTGCGCAACGCCCCGGGCTGCGGCGGCTGCTGCCAGTGCGCCTTGGGCTGCCCCCGCAATGCCAAGTACGGCGTGCATCTCAACGCGCTGCCGCAGGCGTGCGAGCTGGGCGCGCGCATCGTCTCGGAAGCCCGGGTCACCCGGGTGCTCCACGACGGTGGGAGGGTCACGGGCGTGCTCGCCCGGCGCCCCGACGGCAGCGCGCTGCGCATCGAGGCGCCTCGCGTCGTGGTCGCCTGTGGCACCACGGAGACGCCGCCGCTGCTGATGCGCAGCGGACTGGGGGGCCACCGGCAGCTGGGCCGCAACCTGGCGCTGCATCCGGCGGTGGGCGCCTCGGCGCGGTTCGCCGAGCCGGTCACCTCCTGGGTCGGCGTGCTGCAGAGCGCCCAGGTGGATCAGTTCCACGCCAGCGACGGGATCATGCTCGAGGCCACGGCGATGCCGCCGGGCATGGGCTCGATCGGCATGCCGGGCTACGGGCGCGCCCTGGTTGCCGAGCTCGACCGCGCCGAGCACTACGCCAGCCTGGGGGCCATGATCGCCGACGCCCCTGCCGGCTCCGTGCGCCGGATCGGCGGTCGCACCCTGATCCGCTACCAGCTCACGCGCACCGACGGGCACCGGCTGCTGCGGGCGATCGCCCTGATGGGGCGGGTGCTGCTGGCGGCGGGGGGCGACGAGGTGGTCACGGGGCTGCCCGGGCAGCCGCCCGTGACCGACGTCGAGGAGCTCGACCGCGTCCTGGCGGACGCGGATCCGCGCCGGCTGCACCTGACCGCGTTCCACCCGACCGGCACGGCGCGCATGGGGGCCGACGCCCAGCGCTCCCCGGTGGACGAGCGGGGCCGGCTGCGCGGGGCCGAGGGGCTCTGGGTGGCCGACGGCTCGGTCGTTCCCAGCTGCCCGGAGGTCAATCCACAGGTCACGATCATGGCCCTCGCGCTCGGGATCGCGGACGGGATCGTGGCGCACGGCTGACGGGGGCCCCTGGGCGCCGGTGGCGTGCCGTGGCACCCGACGGTGGCCGGAAGTGGCCCTGGGCATCGGGTGCTGCGAAGATGCGCACGGACGACGAGAGGGGAGGAGCCCGAACGTGGCGCAGCATCACCTGGTGGCCGTCGACGGCCCCGAGCACCTGGGCCGGCCTCGGTGGCGGGGCCAGCCCGAGCGGCTCGAGGTCTGGTATGCGACCTTCACCGACCTCGAGCGTGGCGACGGGTACTGGCTGCACCACGAGCTCGTGGCGGACCCGCAGGGGCGGGCGCACGGCCTGGGGTGGCTCGCCGCCTTCCCGTCCGACGGGCAGCCGACGGTGGCGCGCTTCGGGCCCACGCCGGTCGCGGCCGGTGATCTGGACGAGGCCTGCTGGTTCGATGCCGGCGGTGCGCGGGTCGGCCCCGGCCGGATGGAGGGCCGCGCCGACGGGGCGCGCTGGGACCTGGCCTTCGAGGACGACGCCGAGCCGGTCTTCACCTTCCCCGAGTACGTCTGGCACGGCTCCGTGCTGCCGTCCTCCCAGGTGGTGCCCTGGCCCACGGCGCGGGTGTCTGGCAGCGTCGAGATCGGCGAGCGCACGGTCGAGGTGCAGGGGGCGAGGGGGGCGGTCTCCCGCATCTACGGGCGCGGCAACGCCCACCGCTGGGGCTGGCTGCACGCCGACCTCGGTGACGGCGACGTCCTCGAGATCGTCGCGGCCCAGGGCCGGGCGCCGGCGCTGCGCGGCGTGGCCCCGAAGGTCTTCTGTCAGCTGCGCACCGACGGCGCGGACTGGCCGGCCGACCCGCTGATGGCAGCCGCGACGACGCGAGCACGCCTCGAGCTGCCGCGGTGGTATGCGACGGTCACCACCCCGACGACGCGGCTGCGCGTGGGCGTGCGGATCCCCCCGGCGTCCTCGGTGACCCTCGAGTACCGCGATCCCGACGGCGCCTCCGCGCGGTGCACGAACTCCTGCCGCGCCGACGTCGAGGTCCGCCTCGAGCGCCGCACCCTGGCGG
The DNA here is from genome assembly GCA_007123425.1 of Nitriliruptoraceae bacterium. GTDB lineage: Bacteria > Actinomycetota > Nitriliruptoria > Nitriliruptorales > Nitriliruptoraceae > SKLC01. Next base: position 12,383 of record SKLC01000401.1, on the reverse strand, counting down.
GGTGGTCGGCACAGCGCCGCTGGTCGCTTCGGGGGACGGGTCACGCGGAGATCGGGCAGCGCCCCTGAGGGGACACGGTCCGCGCCCGTGATCCGAGGCCGGGGGCACGGACATGGTCCCGGGTCGGCTGACGCGTAGGATCACGGGCAACGCCGAGACCGGGAGTAGGAACGCCGATGGCCACCACGACCGACCGTGTCACCGAGCTGCTGGGTGACGAGGCGGAGAGCCTCCTCAATCACACGTGCACCACGATCGACGCGTCGCAGCTGCACCTTCCTGGCCCGGACTTCGTCGACCGGGTCCACTGCGGGTCGAACCGCGGGGTGCAGGTCCTGCGCAACCTGCAGTCGCTGTTCTCCCACGGCCGCCTGGCCGGCACCGGCTACGTGAGCATCCTCCCGGTGGATCAGGGCATCGAGCACTCCGGGGGTGCGAGCTTCGCGAAGAACCCGGCCTACTTCGACCCGGAGAACATCATCCGGCTGGCCTACGAGGGCGGCTGCAACGCGGTGGCCTCGACCGTGGGCGTGCTGGCCGCTGCCTCGCGGCACTGGGCCCACAAGATCCCGTTCATCGTCAAGCTCAACCACAACGAGCTGCTGACCTACCCCAACGCCTACGACCAGGTCCTGTTCGGCTCCGTGCGCGAGGCCTGGAACATGGGCGCGGCCGGCGTCGGCGCCACGATCTACTTCGGCAGCGACAACGCCACCCGTCAGCTGGTCGAGATCGCCGAGGCCTTCGAGGAGGCCCACCGGCTCGGGATGTTCACGGTCCTGTGGTGCTACCTGCGGAACTCGGGCTTCAAGCAGGACGGCACCGACTACCACCTCGCGGCCGACCTCACCGGGCAGGCGAACCACCTCGGGGTGACGATCGAGGCCGACATCATCAAGCAGAAGCTGCCGGAGAACAACGGCGGCTACAAGGCGCTGAACCAGAACGGCTCCTACGGCAAGTTCGACGAGAAGATGTACACCGAGCTGGCCACCGACCACCCCATCGATCTCACCCGCTACCAGGTCGCCAACTGCTACATGGGCCGCGCCGGGCTGATCAACTCCGGCGGCGCCTCCAGCGGGGAGAGCGACCTCGTGGAGGCGGTCAAGACAGCGGTGATCAACAAGCGCGCGGGCGGCACCGGCCTGATCAGCGGCCGCAAGGCGTTCCAGCGCCCGATGGACGAGGGCATCGAGCTGCTCAACGCCATCCAGGACGTCTACCTGTCCGAGGACGTCACGGTCGCCTGACGCGGCCGCTGCTCGGTGGCCACGCCCGTGACGGGGTGGCCACCGAGACGCGCCGTGGCCCGGGGGCGTCGGAGAGGGTCAGGCGCGGATCCGTCGATGCTCGTCGACCTCGACGCCCTCGGCGCGCAGCAGCGCCGCCTGGGTCGGGGCGTGGGTGAAGTACAGCCGCCCGTCGGCGGGCACGACCCGCCACCACGGCAGGTCGTGGACGCGACGCAGGACGTTGGCCACCGCCTGGGCGGCGCCCGGCCACCCTGCCTCCCGTGCCACCTCGCCGTAGGTGAGCAGCTCGCCCGGCGCCAGGCCGGCGACCACGTCGACCACGGCGCGCTGGAAGTCGGTCAGCGGCTCGTCTGGCGTGGGTCGGGCTCCCGGTGGGGGTGGCGGTGAGGTCGGTGCCATGGGGCTACTCCGGATCGGCCCACGGGCGCGCCGCGTCGCCGAGCAGGTCGATGAGGCACCGGGCGTTGGCCACGGCCTTCGCCTCGTGATCGTTGTTGAAGAACACCCAGCCGGGCGTGCCCTCGCCGGCGACCTCGGTCAGGCGCTGTGCCCACGGCTCGAGCTCCCGGCGCGCGTAGTCGTAGCGGTAGGGCGCGTCCTCGTCCAGCCCGTGGAGGCGCAGGTAGACGTGGGCGCCGGTGCGCACCTGCTCGCCGTGGGCGGAGGTCAGCGACGAGGAGAGCCAGACCAGCGCCGCCCCGTGCCGGTCGAGGACCTCGTAGGTCTCATCGTGGAACCAGTCGTCGTCGCGCAGCTCCACCGCGTACCGCGGGCCGCGCGGGAGCGTGGCCAGGAACTCGTCGAGGCGGGCGGGATCGCGGCGCCAGCGTGGCGGCAGCTGCCAGAGCACCACCGCGAGCCGGTCGCCAAGCGGCTCCAGCGGCGCGAAGTAGCGCTCGACCGGGGTCGCGGGGTCGTTGAGCTTCTTCTGGTGGGTGATGAAGCGGCTGCCCTTGCAGGCGAACTCGAACCCGTCGGGGACCGTCGCGCGCCAGTCCCGGGCGGCGTCCGCGGAGGCCAGCCGATAGAAGGTCGAGTTGACCTCCACGGTCGAAAAGGTCGCCGCGTAGTGGCCGAGCCAGCGCGTGGTGGCCAGGTCGTCCGGGTAGAAGGCACCGCGCCAGTCGTCGTACTGCCAGCCGCTGGTGCCGACGCGGATCTCGCCGGCCATGTCCCGCTCACCTCCGTCGCCGGGAGGGCTGGGCCCGGGTGGGCTCACCGTCCTGCTTGGGGAAGTGTGGCGGCCAGGGGGCGTCGCCGAGCCCGCCCGCCTCGTCCTCACGGGCGAGCTCGAGCAGCCCATCGAGCCGCCCCGCGGCCTCGTCGATCCCGTCGGTGAGGTCGCCCACCGCCGCCCAGCGCTGCGGGAAGCGGTTCATCGGGAAGTCATGCGGGTCGACGTCGCCGACCTCCTCCCAGGTCACCGGCGTGCTCACCAGCCCGGTGGGGCGCACGCTGTAGGCACTGGCCACGGTCCGGTCGCGGGCGTTCTGGTTGTAGTCGAGGAAGACGCCCTCGCGCTCCTCCTTCCACCAGGCGGTCGTGGCGACCCTCGGCAGCCGGCGCTCCACCTCACGCGCGAGCGCCAGGGCGGCCCGGCGCACGGCCGTGAACGTCCAGGCGGGGGTGATGCGCACGTCGACGTGGATGCCGCGGCTCCCCGAGGTCTTGGGCCAGCCCACCAGCTCGTGCTCGGCGAGGACCTCGCCGACCTCGAGCGCCACGCGGCGGACGTCGGCGAACTCGGTGCCCGGCGTGGGGTCGAGGTCGACGCGCAGCTCGTCCGGGTGGTCGAGGTCGGCGGCGCGTACGGGCCAGGGGTTGAGGTCGATGCAGTTCTGCTGGACCAGCCAGATCACGTCGGCGGCACGGCGGGGGACGAACATGTCGGCGCTGCGCCCCGAGGGGAAGCGCACCGTGGCCATCTCGTGGGCCGGGTCGCTGCTGCGCGCGCGCTTCTGGAAGACCGGGTCGGCATCGACTCCCTGGTTGAACCGCTTGAGCACCGTCGGGCGTCCCGCGACGCCACGCAGCGCGCCGGGCCAGCAGACCAGGAAGTGCTCGACCACCTCGAGCTTCGTCCAGCCCTGCTCGGGGAACATGATCTTGGACGGGGACGAGATTCGCACGCGCACGCCATCGGCCTCCACGTGCGTCTCCTCGCTGGCCATGGCCTGCCCTTCCCGTGGTCGGCCCGTCTGGTTGCCAGTGGCGGTCGGCGTCACCGCACGGCGAACAGGTCCACCAGCTCGGCCGGTGGGGGCTCGTCGAGCTGGTCGTAGCGGCAGGAGCCGGGGTCGCGGTCCGGTCGCCAGCGGCGGAAGCGCGCCCCGTGCCGGAGGCGGTCGCCCTGCAGCTGCTCGTAGGCCACCTCCGCGACCAGCCCGGGCCGCAGCGGCTCCCAGCGCAGGTCCTTGCCGACGTTCCACCGGCTGGGGCCACGCGGCGAGGCCGTCGCGCCCTCCTCGGCGAGCCAGGGGTGCTCGAGGTCCTCGTCGGGGCGCGGCCGGTGGTCCGCGAGCTCGTCGACCAGCTCCAGCCGACGCCGGGCCGAGAAGGATGACGCGACGCCGATGTGGCGCAGGTGGCCGTGCTCGTCGTACAGCCCGAGCAGGAGCGAGCCGACTCCCTCGCCGTCCTTGTGCCAGCGGAACCCGCCGACGACCACGTCGGCGGTTCGCTCGTGCTTGACCTTCAGCAGCGTGCGCTGGCCGGGCGCGTAGACGCCCTGAGCCCGCTTGGCGATCACCCCGTCGAGGCCGGCACCCTCGAAGCGGGCGAACCAGTCACGCGCCACCTCGGGGTCGGAGGTCGCAGGGGAGAGGTGCAGCGGGGGACGCACGTCCCCCAGCGTGCGCTCCAGCAGCTCGCGTCGCTGCTGGCACGGGGTCGATCGCAGGTCGCGGTCGTCGAGGGCGAGGAGGTCGAACGCCACGAACCGGGCGGGCGTGGCCTCCGCGAGCATCGCGACTCGCGACTCGGCCGGGTGGATCCGCTCCGCCAGCGCGTCGAAGTCGAGCAGGCCACCGCGGGGTACGACGAGCTCGCCGTCGACGACCACCCGCTCGGGCAGCTGCTCCCGCAGGGGTGGCTCGAGCTCGGGGAAGTAGCGGTTGAGCGGCTTGCGGTTGCGGCTCTGGAGGAGCAGCTCGTCGCCGTCGTGGAAGACCAGGCAGCGGAACCCGTCCCATTTCGGCTCGTAGACGTAGTCACCGATCGGCAGCTCGCGAGCGAGCTTTGCCAGCATCGGCTCGACCGGCGGCGTGACGGGCAGGCGCAGGGTGGGCTCCTCGGGTCGCAGCACCAGCGATCCTGCCACGTGGGGGCTCCCCGCGCGGGGTGGACGCCCGACGAGCGGTCGGGACGCCACCGTGCCCTACCGTGGTTGCCCCGACGACCGAAAGACAGCCGATGGACCTCTACGACCTCCCGCTGACCACGATCGAGGGCACGCCCACCACGCTGGCCGACCACGCGGATGAGGTGCTGCTGATCGTCAACGTCGCATCCAAGTGTGGGCTGACCCCGCAGTATCACGGGCTCGAGGCGCTCCACGAGGAGTACGCGGGCCGCGGCCTGGCCGTCCTGGGCTTTCCCTGCAACCAGTTCGCCGGTCAGGAGCCGGGAAGCGAGGAGGAGATCGCCACCTTCTGCTCCGCCACCTACGGGGTGACCTTCCCGATGTTCAGCAAGATCGACGTCAACGGCACCGATCGGCACCCGCTCTACGAGCGCCTCACCGAGGTGCCCGACGCGGACGGCAAGGCCGGTGACGTCGCCTGGAACTTCGAGAAGTTCCTCGTGGCCCCCCAGGGCGGGGAGATCCAGCGCTTCCGTCCCCTCGTCGAGCCCGAGTCGGACGAGCTACGCCAGGCGATCGAGCGCATGCTTCCCGCGTGATCCGACGCGGGGCCCTCCGGCCGCGGGCCGGGTCGCCGGACGGGCGCGGGTGCACGGGCGTGGGGCGGGTTCAGGCCTCGTCGTCCTCACCACCGGTGTCGTCCTCGGTGGTGTCGTCCTCGTCGGAGGCCCCTTCGGCGTCGGGGTCGTCATCGCCGCCGGTGTCCTCCTCGCCACCGGTGTCGTCCTCGGTGGTGTCGTCCTCGTCGGAGGCCCCTTCGGCGTCGGCGTCGTCCTCCCCGTCGTCCTCGGTGGTGTCGTCCTCGTCGCCGGCGTCGTCCTCCCCGTCGTCCTCGTCCGGGACCTCGGGGCTCTCCTCCTCGTCGTCGTGCTCGTCGTCCTCGTCGGGCTCCTCGTCCTCGTCGTCGTCTTCGTCCTCGTCCTCGTCGTCGTCGGCTTCGTCCTCGTCCTCGTCCTCGTCGTCGTCCTCGTCGTCCTCGTCCTCGTCCTCGTCTTCGTCCTCCTCGCGCGCCTCCGGGTCGGGCTCGGCGGACGTCTCCGGCTCCGGCTCCGGCTCGGGCTCGGGGTCCGGCTCGGGACGCTCGAGCTCGTCGAGCGAGGTCAGCTCGCTGGTGTCAGGCGCCGGGAAGTCCTCGACCTCGTCGCCCTCCACGTACTCGGTCATGAACGAGCCCCAGATCTGGGCCGGCAGCGAGCCGCCCGAGATCCGGTCCTCCATGGGGGAGTTGTCGAGGTGGCCGACCCACACCCCGGTGGTGCGCTGGGGCGTGTAGCCCACGAACCAGGCGTCGGCGTAGTCGTCGGTGGTCCCGGTCTTGCCGGCGTTGGGGCGGGGCAGGTTCGCCGCCACCCCGGTGCCCTGCTCCACCACGTCGACCAGGACGTCGGTGACGACGTGGGCGACCACCGGATCGAGCACCTCCTCGCTCTCGCCCTCGTGCTCGTAGACGACCTCACCGTCCTGGTGCTCGACGCGCTCGACCATGTACGGCGAGTGGCGCGTGCCCTCGGCCGCGAGGGTCGCGTAGGCCACGGTGAGCTCGAGGGGCATGACCTCCGCGGTTCCCAGCGTCAGGCTCGGGTACTCGTGCAGCTCCGACTCGACGCCCATGTGGGTGGCCAGCTGTGCGACTCGGTCTGGGCCCAGCTCCTCGATCAGCTGCACGAACGGGGTGTTGATCGAGTCCTGGGTCGCCTCGCGAGCGGAGACCTCGCCATACCCGCGATTCGTGTAGTTGCCGACGGTGGTGTCCTCGCCCCCCTCCACCTCGATGTCGTACTCCTCGGGAGCCTCGATCCGGGTCGTGTCGGGGTCGTAGCCCTGGTTCACGAGCTCGGCGAGGGTGAAGGTCTTGAAGGCGGAGCCGGGCTGGCGGTCGCCGCTGAACGCGACGTTGTACTGCGACTCCTCGTAGTCCAGCCCGCCGACGAGGGCCGCGACCGCGCCGGTCCGGGACTCGAGCGTGGCCAGGGCGCCCTGGTAGGGATAGCCGTCGAGGTGCGAGCGCAGCTGCTCGGTGGCGAGCTGCTGCGCCTGGGGATCGAGGGTGGTGTGCACCACCAGGCCGAGCGACGGGTCGGCGATCTCGTCCCCGACCAGGTCGGGGACCTGGTTGCGGACCGTCTCCAGGAAGAACGCGTCCTCGCCGAAGTCGACGAGCGGACGATCCCGCAGCTCCGGCAGCTCGCTGCCGACGAGCTCGTCCGCCTCCCCGCGGTCGATCGCCTCGATCTCCACCATGCCCTCGAGCGCGAAGTCGCGGCGGTTGGCCGCGCCCTCGGGGTTGCGCTCGGGGTCGAAGGCGGTGGGCGCGGCGATCATCCCCGCCAGCAGGGCCGCCTGCTCCACGTCGAGCTCGGTGGCCGGGACGTCGAAGTAGGTGCGGGCCGCCGCTTCGATCCCCTGCGCCGTCCGGCCGAAGGGCACGCTGTTGAGGTACATCTCGAGCACCGTGTCGTGGTCGACCTCGTCGTCGAGCCGGTCCGCGGTCGCGGCCTCACGGAACTTGTCGACGTAGCCATCGCCGATGTCGGCCAGCGCCATCGCGACGTACTGCTGGTGGATGGTGGACGCGCCCTGCTCGATCCCCCCCGCCGTGATGTTGGTCACCGCCGCGCGCAGGATGTCGCGGGCGGAGAATCCGCCATGGTCGTAGAAGCGACGATCCTCCGCGGCGAGCACGGCCGCGGGCACGTGGTCGGGCAGCTCGTCGATGTCGACGTTTCGTCGCAGCTCGGCCGGCTCGAGCGTGGCGACCTGCTCGCCGTGCTGGTCGATCATCACCGTCGGCTCGGCCAGCTCGAGCTCGTCGGCGGCGGGGATCGAGGCCGCGGAGTAGATGCGGGCGTAGGCGACGCCGGCGACCACGGCCGCCAGCAGGGCCACGACCGTCGCGATCAGGACGACGAGCAGCAGCGCGCGCTGCCAGGGGGGACGTGCGGCGATGCGGCCCCGAAGGCCGCGCGGGCGGTGGTCGGTCGACGTCACGCGGAGCTGCCCCTGCTCGGATGGCGGGGTGCGAGCGTGACGTTCGCCCCCGGGCCATCGGAGCACGCGGCCCGGTCGGACGGACGGGCCGGACGGTCGCCGACGGAGGGCGGACACCGGTCGAACGGGTGCTCGCCTACGCCCCGCGGATCCCTGTCAGGCCCGCGTCCGCCACCGCTCCACCCCGCCCCCGGCGGGCGGGATCTCGGGCGGCGTGGCGATCGCGGTCACGTGCGGACCTCCGGCAGCAGCTCGGCGAGGTCGTCGACCACGAGGTCGGCGCCGTGCGCCAGCAGCTGCTCGCGCTGCTGGACGCGGTCGACGCCCACCACCAGGCCGAATCCGCCGTCGCGTCCGGCCTGCACGCCCGACTGCGCGTCCTCGACGATCATCGCCAGGTCGGCCGGGACGTCGATCCGGGCTGCGGCCTCGAGGAAGACCGCGGGGTCCGGCTTGCCGGGCAGGCCGAGCCGGTCCGCCTCCACGCCGTCGACCCGGGCGTCGAACAGCTCGTCGGCACCGGCGGCGGCCAGGACCTCGGCGGCGTTGCGGCTCGCGGAGATGACCGCGGTCGGGACCCGCTGGGAGCGCAGCCACCGCAGCAGCTCCAGGGTGCCGTCGTAGGGGGGCGCGCCGTCGGCGCGCAGCCGCCGCAGGAAGCGCTCGTTCTTGCGGTTGCCGATCCCGCACACCGTCTCGCGCTCGGGGGCGTCCTCGGGGTCGCCCTCCGGCAGCTCGATGTCGCGGGACGCCAGGAAGCGGCGCACCCCGTCGTAGCGCGCCACCCCGTCGACGTGGCGCAGGTAGTCCGCGTGGGTGAACTCGCCCCCGGCGGCCTCGCCCCGGTCGCTGCGCTCGCGCAGATAGGCGTCGAAGACGTCCCTCCACGCCGAGAAGTGCACGGACGCGGTGTCGGTGACCACCCCGTCGGTGTCGAGGATCGCCGCCGCGATCTGGCGTCCCGCGATGCGGACGGTGCCCATGGTGCTCCGTTCTCACGTGCGGGCCGTGCGGCGGCCGAGGGCCGCGCGTCGCTGCCGGCCAGCGACGACGACCGTAGCCTGCTCGCGCAGACGACGTGAGTGGCCTCGAGGAGCCGTGCGTATGCGCGCCGTGCTGACCACCCTGGCGGCGCTGGCGGGGGTCTGGCTCGTGCTGGTGCTCGCGGCCTGGGGGCTGCAGCGTCAGCTGATCTACCTCCCGTCGGCGACCACCCCGGCGACGCCGGACCACGTCGAGGAGGTGCCCCTGGTCACCGAGGACGGTCTCGAGCTGACCTCCTGGTTCCTGGCCGCCGATGGCGAGCCCGTCTCGACGGTGGTGGTGCTGCCCGGCAACGCGGGTGACCGCGCGCTGCGGCTGCCACTCGCCGAGGGCCTGCAGGCACGCGGCCACGCGGTGCTGCTCGTCGACTATCGCGGCTACGGGGGCAATCCCGGCAGTCCCAGCGAGGACGGCCTCGAGCGCGATGCCCGGGCCGCGCATGCCGCGGTGATCGCGCGCGACGACGTCGACGAGGACCGGCTGGTCTACCTCGGCGAGTCCATCGGCACCGGTGTCGCCGCGAGCCTGACAGCCGCCCACCCGCCGGCCGCGCTGGTGCTGCGCTCGCCGTTCCCCGAGCTCGCCGACGTCGGGCGCGCGCACTACCCGTTCCTGCCGGTGGACACCCTGCTGCGCGACCGCTTCGAGCAGCTCGAGCAGCTCGCAGGCTACGAGGGGCCGCTGCTGGTCGTGGCCGGCGGGCAGGACTCGATCGTGCCCACCGCGCTCTCTGTCGAGGTGGCCGAGGCCACGGGCGCGGAGTACGTCGAGCTCGACGGCGTCGACCACAACGACCGTGAGCTGCTCGACGGCGCGCGCTATCTCGACGCCGTCGACGAGCACGTTCGCCGCCACCTCGGCGTGCCCTGACGGCGCGACTCCTCGCCCGGTCGGACCTGGTCACGGCCGTTGGCGCCATCCATCATGAGGGCCGGAGTGAGGGAGGAGCGTTCCATGACGCGCATGGACACCGGCCACGTGCAGCTGCTGGTCAGCTACACGCTGCGACCGGAGGTGGACGAGGCGGACTACGACCAGTGGGCGCGTCAGGTCGCCGTGCCCTGGTGGCAGAACCAGCCGGGCTTCCGCGCGATCCGGGGCTACTACACCGTGGTCGGCAGCGGCGCCCGGGTCGTGGTCGAGGTGGACGTCGACCACTTCGAGACGCTGGCCAAGATCCTGGGCACCGCCGAGTATCAGCGGATGCGCCGTGAGCTGTCGGGCTTCGCCGAGGACGTGGACTCGCGCATCCTGGTGCCGACCGGTCGCACGCCCTCGTAGGGGCGCCCGGACACGCCAGGCACCGGCGCCCGCGGGGCGCCGGTGCCGCGTGCCTGCGTACGGGGTGCGGTCAGCTCGCCTGCTCGGCGACCTGGCGGTGCACTTCCTCCATGTCGAGCTCGCGCACCTGGGTGATGACGTCCTCGAGCGCGTCCTCGGGCAGGACGCCGGCCTGCCGGAACAGCAGCACGCCGTCGCGCAGCACCGCGATCGTGGGGATCGACTGGATCCCGAACATGCCGGCGAGCTCCTGCTGGTGCTCGGTGTCGATCTTGCCGAACACGAGGTCGGGGTGCTGCTCGGAGACCTTCTCGTAGATGGGCGCGAACATGTGGCACGGGCCGCACCAGTCCGCCCAGAAGTCGATGAGCACGATGTCGTTGTCGTCGACCACCTGCTCGAAGTTGGTGGTGGTCAGTTCCTGAGTCGCCATTGCTTGCACTCCATGCGGGTCGGAAGCGTTGCCCGGTACAACGAAGGTGGTGGTTCGGACATTCCCGTACGGCCACGGTCGCCCTCGGGCTCATGCACCCGGCGGTCCCGTGCCGCCGTCGACTGGACGCGCGGCGTCCAGGCGGCGTGGTGCGAGGATCCAGCGCCAGGCGGCGGTGACGAGGGCGAGCGCGAGCACCGCCTGCAGGCCCACCGCGAGGTGCTCGGCGCCGTCGGCGGGCAGCAGCTCGTTGGCGAGGTTGCCCAGCCCGTGATAGGCCACCGCGGCGACCGTGGCGCCACCGGTGGCGTTGTAGAGCCAGGCGTAGATCACGGTGCCCACCAGGATCGCGAGGTGGAAGCTGACGAAGGCGGGGGTCAGCACACCCAGGCCGTGCTGGTAGGTGCCCTCGATCCAGAACAGCGGCAGATGCCAGCCCGCCCAGGCGACGCCCACGACCAGGCTCGCCGACAGCACCGACATCCGCTCCTGCAGGCCGTGCTGCGCGTAGCCGCGCCATCCGGGCTCCTCGGCGGCGCCGGCGAGCGCACCGACCACCAGGAAGGCCACGGCCCCGGGGGCCAGCAGCGCCTCGTCCGCGCCGCGTCCGGCCATCCGCACCAGCAGCGGGGGGAGGAGCGCGAGCCCGAGCACGACCACCCACCAGCGCGCGGGCAGGACACGGGGATCCAGGGCCCGCCGCCAGAACGCGGCGGGTGACTGTCCCGCGTAGCCGAGCGCCACCAGCGCCGCGGCGACCAGCAGCGGACCGAGGCCCCCCAGGGCGAACAGCACCAGCGACGGGCCCGTCAGCCAGTCGTCGGCGACCAGGCCCGCCAGGCCCCACAGCGGCCAGGTCCACGCCAGTGTCAGCGCGAGGAAGAGCCAGGGCGCGTGGGCCCGTTCCCGGCCCCTGCTCGGTATCCCCATCCCCTGGTCGTCCGCCGCCTGCCCCCCCGGTCCGTCCCGGGGCCTCGTGGCTACCGGTAGGTCAGCAGCTCACGTGGTCGGCCCTCGAGGTGCGCGTGGTCGTTCACCGTCAGCAGGTTGGTGCCGCTGCGCCCGTGGACCAGCTTGGTGATGCTGCTGTTGACCATCACCCGGTTCAGCGACGCCCAGCCTGCGCCGTCGGCGTTGAGCCACTGGGCGCACACGGCCGCGATCACCCCGCCGGAGGTGAACACCGCCACGGTCTCCGAGCGACCGATGGCGCCGAGCACCTGGTCGAGCGCGGCCCGGCTGCGCGCATGGAAGTCGCCGTAGGGCTCGTCGTAGTCCGCGTCGTGCTCGCCGCTGGTCCAGCGCTCGAGCCCCTCCTCGAGCCGCGCCTGGAACGCCCGGCGGGGGTCCGCGGCCTCGGCGAGGGTCTCGTCGGCGGGCAGCGGACCGAAGACGTCGCCGGTGTCGTACTCGTCCCAGCGTTCGTCGACCTCGCACGGGAGGTCGTTGCCCAGCACCTCCAGGCACTGCTCGGCGGTCTGCCGCTGCCGCCGCAGGCTGCCGTGGACCACCCGGTGCACCGGGCCGATCTGCGTCAGGCGCCGGCCCACCAGCCGCGACTGCTCCTCGCCGACCGCGGAGAGCAGGTCGTAGTCCGGCCCGTCGAAGGAGGCCTGGCCGTGACGCACCAGCAACACCACCGCCACGTCCCGCGCCTCCTGCTCAGCATCCGTGCCGTCGGACGCTAGCGGACCTCTCCCGGGAGCCGGGAACGCACTACGGTCCCGCGGGCCGGCGGTGCCTCGAGGACGTCGCAGCCGGGTCGGGAGGATGACGTGACGCACGACCAACGCCTGCTGGTCGCCAACCGCGGCGAGGTCGCGGTACGGGTGCTGCGAGCCGCCGCGGAGCTGGGACTGCCCACCTGCGCCGTCGTCGCCGACGACGAGCCCGACGCGCCCCACGCCAGCCACGCCGACCACGTCGAGCAGCTGCCCGGGCGTGGCCCCGCGGCCTACCTCGACGTCGAGGCGGTGGTCGCCGCCGCCTCGCGGGCGGGCTGCACGCTGCTCCACCCGGG
>SKLC01000399.1 GCA_007123425.1 Nitriliruptoraceae bacterium | reverse complement strand
TGTCGCAACACTGCCCCTGCGGCCACCGCGCGAAGAAGCCCCTCGGGCAACGCACCCACGCCTGCCCGGCATGCGGCCTCACCGGCGACCGTGACGCCGTCAGCGCGACGCTGGCCGCGTTCGTTGACGTCGAACCCGGCAAGCCGCAGACCGCCACGCTGGACCGTCAGGGCGCGCGGGAGGCGTTGCAGCACCCGGCCACCTGGCAGACACTCCACCAGACCTTCCAACGCACCAAGGGCCGGCAAGACGGCCTGTTCGCGTCAACCGTAAACCCACCCCCGCACCGGCCTCGTGCTGGTCGGGCTGTGGGGCGGCCACCCGCCACGGCGGGTTCTGCGCGACGAACCCCGGCACGGCACCCGCACCAACCCTCCACGAGCCCCGCACGGGCCGCGGGAGAGCGGACGGGCACGCGAACCGGAAGATCACGTGACGGCGGCGCCAACGCGCCACCATTACGGGACATCTCTTAGAAGGCGGGCCGGGGGTCGGTCTGTGCAGCGGAGGCGTCGTCGTCGGACTCGTCGACGCCATCGGGCTCCCCGGTGGACGGCTCGCTCGCCTCGCCGTCCTCGTCCTCGGCCGGGAGCTCGGCGTCGTCGGGGTCCCGGGCCTCAGCCCGCGCCGGGACGTCGTGCTCGACGCCCGTGAGCGTCCCGGCGTTGTCGAAGGGCCAGATGATCACCGCGGCCCGCCCCACCAGCTGGTCGGTGGGCACGAAGCCCAGGCTGCGGCGCGAGTCGGAGGAGTTGGGCCGGTTGTCGCCGAGGAAGAACAGCCGGTCCTCCGGCACCGTGACGGGGCCGAAGTCGGCCTCGTCGTCGTAGACCACGTAGTCCTCGCCGAGCGGCTCGCCGTTGACGTAGACCTGGCCGGCCTCGATCAGCACCTCGTCGCCGGGCAGGCCGATGACGCGCTTGACGAAGTCGCGGGCGCTGGCCGGCACGATCCCGATGAACTGCCCCACGCCGCGAACGGCGCGCTGCACCGCCCCGTTGTCGGGGACGGTGCCGAGCTCGTCGCCCTCGAAGACCGCGATCTCGCCGTGCCGAGGCTCACGGAACTGGTAGGTGACCTTCTCGACCACCATCCGGTCGTTGATCTGGAGCGTGGGCTCCATCGAGCTCGACGGGATGTAGAAGACCTGGACCACGAAGGTGCGCAGCAGGAACGCGAGCACGAAGGCGATCAGCAGCAGGACGGGCAGCTCGCGCAGGAACGAGCTCCCCGACGTCCGCTTGCCGCCCCGCGGCTCCGGCTGGACGGGCTCGCTCGGCAGCCGGCCCGAGCCCTCAGGGCCCGCCGGCTCCCACGGAGGGCGGGCGTGCTGCGGCGACCCGCGCTCCGGCGGCTCGGAGGCGGTTCCGTCGGAGGCTGGGCGGTCGAAGTCAGGCATCGTCCGCGGAGCCTACCGCCGAGGTGGTCGCTGACCCTGCGTCCGGGCGCGTGCGCGCGCCCCGTGTGGCATGCGCCGAGGCGGCGGTGGCCATGGCGCGGCCGGCCACCCCAGCACCCTTGTCGAGCCGGGCCGTCAGCGGGCCGGCTCGCGGCGCTCCTTGATCCGGGCCTTCTTGCCCACCCGGTCGCGGAGGTAGTAGAGCTTGGCGCGCCGCACCGCACCGCGCCGGCTGACCTCGATCTTGTCGATCACCGGGCTGTGCACCGGGAAGGTCCGCTCCACCCCCACACCGAAGCTGACCTTGCGGACCGTGAAGGTCTCGCGCAGGCCCCCGCCCTTGCGGGCGATGACCACGCCCTCGAAGACCTGGATACGGGAGCGGCTGCCCTCGACGACCCGCACGTGGACCTTGACGCTGTCCCCCGGACGGAACTCCGGGATGTCGTCGCGCAGGCGCGACTTCTCTACGACGTCGACCTTGTTCATGATGCAGGCTTCCGGTGGTGGGGGCGTGTGGGACACGTGGGTGCGCCGCATGGTCGGCCCGGCAGGGAGCACGGGGCGAGGGACCCGAGGGCGCAGAGGACTTGCACGGCACGCGCCGCGGCTGCGGCAGGATACGGGGACGACGACGAGGCGGCAACCCGCGCACCCCGCGGTCAGCCGCCGAGGAGGTCGGGGCGCCGGCGCCGGGTCAGCAGCTCGGCCTGCTCCGCCCGCCAGGCGGCAACCCGGCCGTGATCACCGGAGCGCAGCACCTCGGGGACGTCGAGGCCGCGCAGCCGCGCGGGCCGGGTGTAGTGGGGGTACTCGAGCAGCCCGTCGGAGAACGACTCGTCCCAGGGCGAGGCCTCGTTGCCCACGACGCCGGGCAGCAGGCGCACCACGGCCTCCACCAGCGCCGCGGCCGCCACCTCCCCGCCCAGCAGCACGAAGTCGCCCAGCGACACCTCGTCGGTGGCCACCTGCTCGTGCACGCGCTCGTCGATGCCCTCGTAGCGGCCGCAGCACAGCACCAGCCGGGGCTCCGCGGCGAGCTCGGCGGCGAGCCGCTGCGTGAGCGGCATCCCGCGCGGGGTCAGCAGCACCGTCCGGGGACGCTCGCCCCCCACGGTATGGGCCGCACCGGGGGGCGGGCCGTCACGGCCCACCGTCGCGGCGGGCGGCAGGTCGTTCCACACCGACTCGGCAGCGGCGAACCACACGTCGGGACGCATCACCATCCCCGCGCCGCCCCCGTAGGGCGCGTCGTCGACGCTGCGATGGCGGTCGGTGGTCCAGTCGCGCAGGTCGTGGACCCGCAGGTCGAGGGTGCCGTCGGACGCGGCGCGGCCCAGCAGCGAGACGTCGGCGGGGCCAGCGAACCAGTCGGGGAAGATGGTGAGCACGTCGATGCGCATGGCGGCCGACGGCGACGGCGTGCCCGCCGCCTCGCGCGCCGAGGCCGCCGGCTCGGGCGAGTCGCCGGCGCTCACGGCTCCGCCCGCGCGTCGTCCAGCAGCCCCTCGGGCGGGTCGGTCACCACGAGCCGTTCCCGCTCCTGGTCGTCCAGCTCGATCTCGACGTAGTCGTCGACGGCCGGCAGCAGCCAGCGGTGCCCGTCGGAACGCTCCACCTCGAGCAGGTCGTACTCGGCGGCGGCGGGCAGCTCCACCAGCGCGCGGACCTCGCCGAGCTCGGCGCCATCGGCGTCGAGGACCGGCATGCCGACCAGCTCGTGGGCGAAGTAGGCCTCGTGGTCCTCTTGGTCGAGCGGGTCGGCCAGCACCTCGCTGCCGCGCAGCAGCTCGGCGTCGGTGCGGGTGGCCACCCCTTCGAAGCGCACCAGCAGGCGCCCCTGGTGCGGGCGGCTGGCGGCGATCACGGCCTCGCGGCCCGCGAGCGTGACCGACGTCCCGGCCTCGAGACGGCCGGGCACGTCGGAGAGCAGGTCGCAGGCGACCTCGCCGCGGATGCCGTGCGCCTTGACGACGCGGGCGACCACGACCCGCTGGCTGCCGGGATCCGTCACGGTCGCTAGTCGACGATCTCGACCGTGACGTTCTCGTCGTCGAGGGAGCCGGCTGCCTTGACCAGAGTGCGGATCGCCTTGGCGGTGCGACCGCGCTTGCCGATCACCTTGCCGAGGTCCTCGTCGTGGACGTAGAGGTTGAGCACGACCTCGCGCTCGTCCTCCTCGGCCTCGATGCGGACGTCGTCGGGGTGGTCGACGAGCTGCTTGGCGACGAACTCGAGGACGTCCTCGGACCTCACGACGACTCCTCCCCGTCGCCCTCGCCGCTCTCCGCGGCGGCCTCGGCCTCTTCGGCCGCGCGGGCCTTGGCCTTCTTGGACAGCTTGGGCTTGTCGGCCTGCTCGGAGCGGTCGCGCTTGGGCTTGTCGCCGGGCTTGAACTCCTCCCAGACGCCCTCGATGCGCAGCAGCTTCTTCACCTGGTCGGTGGGCTGGGCGCCGTTGCGCAGCCAGTGCAGCGCGCGCTCGCCGTCGACCTTGATGGTCGAGGGCTGGTCCATCGGGTGGTACTCGCCGATGATCTCGAGGAAGCGCCCGTCGCGTGGGGCACGGGAATCGGCGACCACGATGCGGTAGTGGGGCGCCTTCTTGGCGCCCTCACGGCGCAGGCGGAGCTTGACGGCCATGGGTTGATGCCTTCGATCTCGTGGCCGAGCGCGTCGGGCGCGCATCGGCGTCGGTGGCGGCCGACCCGGACCCGCACGGTCCCCTCGCCGTGTGTGGTGGCGCGGACGGTGGGGCGGAGGAACGGCCCTGGTAGGCACGCCGGGGGCGCCGGGGGCGCACGTGACGGCGTGGCCGGTCGGGAGGCGGACCTCGAGACCGGCGGCGGCAAGCCTACCCGCCGGCGGCGCCCGTCGCGAGATCGCTCCGGGGACCGCGCCGGGCGAGGACGGCGCCCACGGCCACCCCGACGGCGGACCCGCCGACCAGCCACAGGGCCGACTCGAGGAAGCCGGTCTTGAGCACCATCACCGGGATGAAGGCCACCCCGCCGAACACCAGCGCGTGGGCCATGGCCCAGGTCACGGGCGAGCACAGGGCGTCGCGGAGCGCCGCGGGTGCCGGCTCGTCGCCGAGCCGGCGGATCTCCTCCCCCAGCCGCCACAGCCGGCGGTAGAGCACGAGGGTCGCCACACCCAGCACGGCCAGCCACGCCGCCGAGATGGTGATCCAGCCCTCGGTGAAGGACCACGCGCTCCCGGCGAGATGGCCGCCGCTGGCGAACAGCGCGAGCCCGGACCCTACGGTCAGCGGCGCGGAGGCCAGCGCGAGCACGGCCCAGGGCTGCAGCTCGCGACCGCGCTCCATGGTCATCAGCCCCACGCCCGAGGCCGCCAGCAGCAGCCCACCGGCGATCAGCAGCGCCGCCGCGGCGACGTGGACGACGAGCACCGGCTGGTAGAGCATGCGCGTACCTCACTGCCTCGTCATGGGGACCCAGCACCCCGGGCCGGCAGGGGGCGGGAGGAAGCCGTCGGATGACGGGCGGGGCGCCGTCAGCGGCGCTTGCCGCCCTTCTTCGGCGCGGGCTGCAGCCCGGGGAAGCCTCCCATGCCGGGTGGCATGCCGCCCGGCATGCCACCGCCGGCCTGCTGCTGCATCTGGCGCAGCGCGGCGGCCTGGCCGGCCTGGCCCTTCTTGCCCTTGGGCTTGGACCCCTGCTGGCCCGCCATCTTCGACGCCGACTTCATGATCTTCTGGATCTCGGCGAACTGCTTGACCAGCCGGTTGACCTCGGGGACGGTCGTGCCCGAGCCGGCGGCGATGCGCTTGCGCCGGCGGCCGTTGAGGATCTTGGGGTTGGCCCGCTCCTCGGGCGTCATCGAGCGGATGATGGCCTCGATGCGGGCGAGCTGGGAGTCGTCGACGTCGACGTCCTTGAGCTGCTTGCCCATGCCGGGCAGCATCCCCAGCAGCCCCTGCAGCGGGCCCATGCGCTTGAGCATCTGCATCTGCTGCAGGAAGTCCTCGAGGGTGAAGTCCCCCGACATCAGGGCCTGCTCGGCCTTGGCGGCCTCCTCCTCGGAGTAGGTCTCCTCGGCCTTCTCGATGAGCGTCATCACGTCGCCCATGCCCAGGA
>SKLC01000037.1 GCA_007123425.1 Nitriliruptoraceae bacterium | reverse complement strand
TTCAGCGTGCGTCGTCACTCTCGCCAGGATCTAGACGAAAGCTCCCCGATCGGCTGCCAGAGGGCATCCGTATTCCCCGGAGGGACCTATGCCCGAGTTCGTCGCCGCCGTCACCTGCATCGATGGCCGGTTCCACCGCCAGCTGACCGACTGGGCCGAGGAAGCGCTGCAGGCGCGCTACGTCGACCTGGTGACCGGTCCCGGTGTGTCGGCGCCCGTCGCCGCTGGCGACCCGAACGTCCTCGACCAGATCACGACCAGACTGACCCCATCCCTCGAGGTGCACCACGCCTCCACGGTGCTGGTCGCCGCCCACGAGGGCTGCGCGGGAGACCCCGCCGACCCGGCGGAGCAGCGGGCGGTCCTGCCCGCCGCTGCCGCCCGACTGCAGACACGGTTGGGCGACCAGGCGGCGGTCACGGCCGTTTACCTCCACGCCGACGGGCGGGTCGAGCCGGTCCCGGGGCGGTAGCCGCCGGACGCAGCGCCGCTGGCAGGTCCAGGCCGGCGAGGCGGGCGGGCTGACCGCAAGTGAGTGCACTCGAGGCTCAGTACTTGGGTGTCTTCTTCGGACGGAGACTTCGGACCCGCGCGGCCGGTGGAAGAATCCGTCGGTGCAGCGCGTTCGTCTGCATCCGGAGATATCCGGACATTCTGGTCGTGGTGCCCCCTGCCACGAAGACGATGAGGGTGAGCCGTGGACGCGCTGACGCCCGACATGATCCTGGTGCTGGTGGTGCTCGCCGGCACGATCGCCCTGTTCGTCACCGAGGTCGTCCGCATCGACGTGGCCGCCATCCTGGTGATGGTGGTGGTCGGGCTCACGGGACTGGTGCCGGCAGCCGACATCTTCGGCGGCTTCTCCTCGAACGCGGTGATCTCCATCATCGCGGTGATGATCCTCGGTGCCGGCCTCGACCGCGTGGGCGTCATGCGCGACGTCGCCGCGTTCCTGCTGCGGGTCGGCGGCGAGACCGAGCGTCGGGTCCTGGTGTCGATCTCGGCCACCGTGGGCGCGATGAGCGCGTTCATACAGAACATCGGGGCGGCAGCGCTCTTCCTTCCCGTGGTCGAGCGGGTCGGGGAGCGCACCGGCATGGCCGTTTCACGACTGCTGATGCCCATGGGGTTCGCGGCGATCCTCGGCGGCACCCTCACCCTGGTGGCCTCGGGGCCGTTGATCCTGCTCAACGACCTGCTCGCCTCCTCCGCCGACAACATCGGGGAGGAGATCGAGCCCTTCGGCCTGTTCGCGCCCACCCCCATCGGCGTCGCCCTCCTGGTGGCCGGCATCGCCCTGTTCGCGGTGGCCGGCCGCTGGCTGCTGCCCAACGTCGCCGCCGACCGCGAGCACGCCGCCGCCCTGCCCGACGTGGCGGCCACCTACGGCCTCGACCGTGCCATGCGGCCGGTATGGGTGCCCGAGGACAGCCCGATCACCCGCCACGACGTGGAGCGGCTCGAGGCCGAGACGCCGGGCGTGCTGATCGCGGCCGTGAGCGGACCGGACGGCGTACAGGTCGCTCCGCCGCGCGAGGAGCGCCTGCATGGGGCCAGCGTGGTGGGGATCGTCGGCGACGAGGACCGCGTGGCGGCGTTCCTCGACGAGCACGGGCTGCAGGAGGCGAGCGAGGATCCCTTCGCGAACCTGCGCGACGACGACCGCGCGGGCATGGCCGAGGTCGTCGTGCGCCCCAACAGCCCCGCGGTGGGGCAGCGTGTGCGCGACCTGCGGCTGCGCAAGCGGTTCGGCGTGACCCTGCTGGCCGTGCACCACCGCGGCGAGGTGCGCACCGCCGATCTCCGTGAGCAGCGGCTGGCCGCCGGCGACGTGCTGGTCGTGTTCGCGCCCTGGGAACGGCTAGCCGCCGTGGCCGACGACCAGTCCTTCGTCGTGCTCACCGACCATCCCCCGGAGCCGCCCCGCACCTCCAAGCGGTGGTGGGCCCTGGGCGCCTTCGTCCTCGCGCTGACCCTGGTGATCTTCACCGACCTGCAGCTCTCGCTCGCGCTGATGACGGGGGCGGTCGCCCTGCTGATCTCGCAGGTCCTCACTCCCGACGAGGCCTATCGCGCGGTGTCGTGGAAGACGGTGTTCCTGCTGGCGGCGCTGATCCCCCTGGGGCAGGCGGTCGAGGACACCGGCACCGCCGCCTGGATCGCCGAGGGCGTCATCGGCGCCACAGGGGACCTGCCAACCTGGGGAATCCAGCTCACTATCGCGGTCCTGGCCACGGTCTTCACCCTCGTCGTCTCCAATGTGGGGGCCACCGTCCTGCTGGTGCCGCTGGCCGCCAACGTGGCCGTGGGCGTGGGCGCGGACCCGGGCCAGTTCGGGCTGATCGTCGCGATCGCGGCCTCGAACGCCTTCCTCCTTCCGACCCACCAGGTCAACGCCCTGCTGATGGGACCCGGTGGCTACCGCGTGGCCGACTACCTGCGTGCGGGTCTGGCGATGAGCGCGCTGTTCCTCGTCGTGCTCGTCCCCGCCGTCAACATCTTCACCTGAGCACCACACCGGGCACCCGACATCTGGACTCCCGGACATGCCCCGACACGAAGGAGGACGCTGATGGACGCCAAGTCATGGGACGAGCGCTACCGCGAGACCGACCTGATGTGGTCGGCCGGGCCCAACGTGTTCGTCGAGCGGGAGGTGGGCTCCCTGCCCCCAGGCCGCGCCCTCGACCTGGCCGCGGGGGAGGGGCGCAACGCGATCTGGCTGGCAGGGCGCGGATGGGAGGTGGAGGCCGTCGAGTTTTCCCCGGTCGCCATCGAGAAGGGCCGGGCCCTCGCCGGGCGCGCCAACGCCGCGGTGACCTGGACGTCGGCCGACCTCACCGCCGAGCCCGATCTCGCCTCCGCTGACCTGGTGCTGCACGTCTACCTCCACCTGCCGCAACCCGCCGCCGAGCACGTGCTCCGGCACGCGGCCTCGCTCGTGGCGCCGGGCGGGACGCTGCTCGTGGTCGCCCACGCCCGGCGGAACCTCACCGAGGGCTACGGAGGACCACCCGACCCCGCCCTGTTGCCGGACCCCGACGAGGTGGCGGCGACGGTCGCGGCCGCCGGTCTCGAGGTCGAGCACGCGGGGGAGGTCATCCGCACCGTGGAGACCGAGGATGGTCCACGGGACGCGATCGACGTGCTCGTCCGCGCCCGCCGCTGAGACGCGGGCGTCTCCGTTCTGCGTGCGATGAGCGCATGGGGGAATTGTCTGGACAATTGGCAGCGTTCTCCCCGGCAGCGTTCCCGACACGTGATCGGCGCAACCGTCCCCGACGGGCCCGAACACCCCCCTGAACCCCCCTGAACCGACCCCTGGAGGCACTTCCGTGTCAGCAGCAGTCTGCGTTGGACCGAGCGAACTCAAGACCAGGATGGGCGAGGCCGTCGTCGTCGACGTCCGCACGCCGGGCGAGTTCGAGTCCGTCCACATCCCGCGTGCCCGCAACATCCCCCTGGATCAGATCGAGCAGCATGCCCACGAGCTGCGTCAGGCCGCCGACTCCGGCAAGGAGGTCGTGCTGGTCTGCCAGTCCGGGGGCCGCGCGCACCAGGCCCAGGAGAAGCTCGAGTCCGCAGGGCTCGAGGTGCTTCCGATCCTCGAGGGAGGCATGGCCGCGTGGCAGCAGGCCGACGGAGAGATCGTCCAGGACGTCATCCGCTGGGATCTCGAGCGCCAGGTCCGCCTGGTAGCCGGGGCGATCGTGCTCCTGTCCATCCTCGCCAGCCTCGTCTGGCCCCCGGCCCGCTTCGTCGCCGGCTTCGTCGGTGCCGGACTCGTGTTCGCCGCCGTCAGCAACAGCTGCATGATGGGCATGGCCCTCACCAAGCTGCCGTACAACCAGTCGAAGAAGCAGTCCGCGCCCGAGGCTCCCGCCAACGCCTAGCGGCATGGCCCGTTCGACGCTGCGGGGTGAGGTTCTGCCTCGCTCCGCGGCGTCGGCATGAGAACGGAGGTCTGCAAGATGCCGGCCTGGCTCGCACGTCGCCTTCCCCTGCTCGCGCTGCTCCGCGGTGGCTACCCCCGCCAGCTGCTGCGCGGCGACGTCGTCGCGGGACTGACCACGGCGGTGATGCTCATCCCCCAGGCGATGGCCTACGCCTCGCTCGCCGGGATGCCCCCGATCACGGGGCTGTACGCCTCCGTCGTGCCGATCGCGGTCTACGCCCTGCTCGGCACCTCCGGGGTGCTGGCCTTCGGGCCCGTCGCCATCGTCGCGTTGCTGACCGCGTCCGCCGTCGGGCCGCTGGCCGGCGGCGACCCCACCACCTACGTGGTGCTCGCCGGGGCGCTGGCGCTGATGGTCGGCGCCATCCAGCTGCTGCTGGGCGTGCTGCGGCTCGGCCTGGTCGTCGACCTGCTGTCCCACTCCGTGATCAGTGGCTTCACGTCGGCCGCGGCGCTGGTGATCGCGGCGAGCCAACTCCGGGCGCTGACGGGCATCGAGGCGGAGGGCGGCGAAACGCTGGTCGCCGAGCTGACCGGCATCCTCGGCTCGGTGGGGCAACTCCACCCGCTGACCCTCACCGTCGGGCTCGGCAGTGTCCTCGGACTCGTGCTGCTCAAGCGCTTCATGCCCAGGTTCCCTGCGCCGCTGGCAGTCGTCGGTGCGGTCACCCTGCTGGCCTACCTCGTCGGTCTCGACAACGCGGACGTCGAGTTGCTCGGCCAGGTGCCCTCGGGTCTGCCGGGACCGTCGCTTCCCGCGGTGGGAGTGGCGGAGCTGCAGTCGCTGCTGGTGCCCGCCGTCACGATCGCGTTGCTGTCCTACATGGAGGGCATCAGCGTCGCCAAGGCCATCGCGGCCAAGACCCGCGACCGCGTCGACTCCTCCCAGGAGCTGATCGCCTCCGGCGCCGCCAACCTCGCCTCGGGCCTGTTCCAGGCCTTCCCCGTGGCCGGTGGCTTCTCGCGCACGGCGGTCAACTTCCAGGCGGGTGCCCGCACCCCGCTGGCCAGTCTCATCACGGCGGGCACGGTGGCCCTGTCCGCCCTGCTGCTGACGCCGCTGTTCACGTACATGCCGCGGGCCGTCCTCGCCGCCATTGTCATCGTGGCGGTGGCTGGGCTCGTCGACATCGCCGGGGCCAGGCGGGCCTGGCGGCGGGACCGCTGGGACTTCGCGATGCTGGTCGTCACCTTCGCCGCAACCGTCGGCCTCGGGGTCGAGATCGGCATCGCGGTCGGCGTGGGCGCGAGCCTGCTGCTACTGATCGCGCGCATCGCCCGCCCCCACATCGCTGAGCTGGGCTACGCGCCCTCCATCGGTGAGCACCGCAACGTCAAGCGCTACGACACCCTGACCGACCCGCGCGCGCTGGTGGTCCGGGTCGACGCGGCCCTGCTGTTTGCCGCCGCGCCGACGATCATGCGCCACCTCGAGCACCTCGCGGAGCAGCGCGACGAGCGCCTCGAGGTGATGGTGCTCGACGCATCGGCGATCTCCGACATCGACGGAGACGGGGTCCACGTGCTCGAGGAGCTCGAGCGCGGCCTCGCGGCCCG
>SKLC01000001.1 GCA_007123425.1 Nitriliruptoraceae bacterium | reverse complement strand
CGGCGCTGCATGCCGGCGAGGGCACCAGCCACCGCTTCGACGTCGCCGGGGACGTGGAGCTGCGCCTGCCCGCGGGGCCGGCCACGTCCGCGCGGGAGGAGCTCGCAGCCCGACTCGCGCAGGAGGGGGCGAGGGCCGACCTCGCTGCCGGCGGCGAGCTGGAGCTGGCCTTCCGGGGCCAGGGCGAGACCGACGGGCGCGGCGCGCTGACCTACGAGCTGCGCTGGCGACTGGGCGGGTTGGCCGCGGGCGGCGGTGTCCTGGAGGTCGTCGAGGTCGACGGTCGCACCGTGGCGCGTCGCGACGGTGGCCGGTGGGCGGAGATCGACCGCGGAGCCGGCTTCGACCTGGGGGTGGTCGCCCTGCCCCATCACCTGGGCGAGGTCCTCCAGGGGCTGGCCACGCCCGCCGAGGCCGCGACCATGGCCACGGTCGAGCTGGCGGGCGAGCCCGTCGATCATCTGCGGGCCCGCACCGCCTCCGGCATGGTGGTCGACGCGTGGGCCGGGGTGGAGGACGACTGGCTGCGGCGGCTGCGCTGGATCCCGGCCCCACCCGAGGGTGAGCACGACGGCACCACCCACGGGGAGGTCGTCATCCGCTTCCACGAGCACGGCCGCTCACGGTTCGTCGGCGTGCCCGACGACGTCCACGACCCCGCCGAGCTGGAGGAGTCCGAGCTCCCGCCGCTGCTGCCGGGCCAGCGACCCTGACGGAGCCGCTGGGCGTCACCCGCGCCGCACCAGCCCGAGCAGCGCGGCGAGCGTGAGCACCGACCGGGGCGCGAAGGGGTTGCGCCACATCCCGCCGTGGCCGGCCTGGTCGGCGAACAGCGCCAGCGGGTGGCTCAGTGGTGCGCCGGGCTGGCCTGCCGCCTCGGGATTGCGCAGGTCGTGCACGAGGAGCGCGGCCATCAGCGAGTTGCTCGTGGCCGGCTCGAAGACCTCGACGCCGAAGCGCGGAGCGCCGGCGTAGGCGGCCGCCAGCACCCGGTTCTTGGTCACCGAGCGGGTGCTCGTCGCGGGGGCGACGTTGACCGAGACCGCATGGCCCTGCTCGCGGGCGAGCCGCGCCCGCCACTGGTGCAGGCGCTTGGCGAGCGCGTAGTTGGGGCCCTGCTGGGCGACCAGGCAGTCGGCGATGCCATAGCGGCGCCCCTCCGGCGTGGTGACCGTCTCCGCGTAGTTGGGGGCGTAGAGGCGGGCGCCGCTGACCGCGCGGGTCAGCCGGGGCAGGCGGCCGGTGTCGGCGAACCGCCGCTGGGCGTCGAGGACCGCCTCCTCGGGGGCCGCGTACACGTCGGTGGGGGTCACCAGCATCGCCAGCGAGGTCTCGGCATCGCGCTCGCACAGCTCGAGGGTGAGCGCGTCGGCCGCCATCGAGACGCGGACGTTGTCGGCCCCGTCGGCGTAGACGTAGTTGCCCACGGTCGCGGGCCCCTCGACGCCACGCAGCCACGCTGCGAGCTCCGGCGTCTGGGTCAGCAGGTCGGCGCCGGCAGCCCCGGCGAGGGCGTCGAGGTCGCCGGTGTCGGCGACCTCGTGCCGCAGGGGAACGGTCGCCGAGCCGGCCCCATCGCGCACCGTGGCCAGCACGTGCTCCCAGAGCCCGGGCCGGGGCAGGTCCACCAGCGCCAGCGAGGCGCCCCACGCCGACAGCGAGGCCACCGGGCCCATCTCGGCGCCGGCGCCGAGCACCACGATCGTCCGGTCGCTGAGGTCGAGCCAGTCGGGGTTGGCCATGACCCGGCGCACCGCCGCGGCGAAGGAGGGCTCCACGGTCCCCGCATCGACCCACGCGTCCAGCTGGCGGTGCAGCGCGTCACCCTCCAGCCGGCGGCCGCGGTAGGGGATGGACAGCGACCGCTCGGGGGCCTGCCGGCCCTCGACGCGGGCGGTGCCCAGCTCGCCCGCAGGGGTGGCCAGAGACTCCCGCAGCGGCTGCTCGGCTCCGTCCCGGGCGAAGACGAACCGCTCGTGCAGGGCATCGAGCCCGGCCCGGGGCACGGCCTCGCCGACGTCGCCGGCCCGCAGCTCCGCGGCCACGAGCGCCCGGATGTGCTCCGGATACCGCTTGCGCCACTCGCGCTCGCCGTCGAGCGCCTGGGCCAGTCGCTCGTCCACGGTGCGGGCCGCGGCGGCGAGCACCTCCCGGCCGGTGCGTGACGTGCTGCGGGTCCCGTCGACCTCCGGGAACGCCACGCCGATGGGCCCGTCGGGCGCGGGCGTGGACGCCCCGGCGCGAGCATCGGCGGCCTGCGTGGTGTCGGCTCCCATGATTGCCCTCCCGGACCGGCTCCCTGCACGACATCGGATGTCGACGTCGGTGTCAACATACAGGGCGGGGCGGGACGCGCGGACGGCGCCCTCATCGACCGGACGTGGTCGGGGGTCAGCGGCCGTCCCGGCCGAGCACGGCGAGCAGCCGCACCTGGGTGTCGGCCTCGTCGCCGACGTCCACCGGCGCCGCGAAGACGCCGCTGTCGGCGAGCATGCCGGCGCGCGGCTCCCAGATCTCGTGGAGCGCCGCGACCAGCGCGGGGTCGAGGTGCTCGTCGGCGCCGATCGCCCGGGCCAGGTCCCAGGCGTGGATCGCGAGGTCGAGCGTCATCTGGCGGGTGTACTCCAGCGCGGGCGTCTCGCCCATCGTGGTGTCCACGGTGCGCTCGAGCGCTCCGGGCTCGGTGAACGCGGCGCGGGCCGCGCGTGCGCTGGCCTCCCACGTGGCCACCGGGTCGTCGCCGAGCACGTTGCCGTCGAAGCGATTGCCCACGTCGTCGAGGGTGGCGCCGGCGAGCATGTGCGGTGCCCACAGCTGCTCGGTCACCAGGTGGTCGACGAGGTCGTAGACGTCCCAGTCGGTGCACGGCGTGGGCAGGCGCCACTGGTGGTCCGCGATCGCGCGGATGCGTCGGTCGAACTCCTCCATGGCGCGGGCGTGCTGCTCGAGCGGCTCCACGACGTCCTCCTGGGGGACCTCTTCCTCTGGGCCCGTCCGGCCCTCGGTGCGAGGATGGTGGCATGACCAGGACCCCCACCACCGACCGTGCGGTCAGGCCTCGGGCCGACCGGGCCCTGCTGGCCCTCGAGGTGCTGCTCGCCGTGGGCGCCTACGGCGGCGCCGTCGGACTGATCGCCGGTGGCGTCGACCTGGGGGGTGCTGAGGAGAACCTGCCCTTCGGCTCGATGGCCTTCGGGGGCTGGATGCTGCTCCTGGTCAACGGGGTGCTGCCCACGGTGGTGGTGATCGGCGCGCTGCGCCGACGGCCCTGGGCGGCGGCAGGCCACGTGCTGGTGGGCCTGGCCCTGGTGGGATGGATCGTGGTGCAGGTGGCCTTCCTCGGCTGGCCGCCGCACTGGCTGCAGGTGCTGTATCTCGTCTGGGGCCTGGCGATCCTCGGGCTGGCGCTGCGCCTGCCGGGTCCGTGGCGGGCCCGGACCGGGCGATAGCGTTCGCGTTCGCGGCCGGGTGCCGTGCCCGGCCGCCGTGAGCGGGGAGTGTCCCATGTCCGAGGATCCACGCGCACGCGCCGCCGCGTCGCTGCGGCGCCTGGGCCACGCGATGATGGCCCACGACGCCGGGGACGAGCTGCTCGAGCGCGTCGCCGAGGCGGCCGACCGCGTCTCGGCCGAGCTGGAGGCGGCACCGCCCCGCACCCGCGACCTGCTCGACCTCAAGCGGCGCATGTTCGAGATCAACGTGCCCGACGGCGCGCGCGTGGTCCACTTCGACGAGTGCTTCGTCTCCGGCCCCTTCAACCCCCTGGGGATCGCCATCGAGGTGCGGCGAGAGGGCGACGAGGCCGTTGCCCACGTGGAGCTCGGCCCCGCCTTCGAGGGCGCACCGGGCCGCTCCCACGGGGGCATCGTCGCGGCGGTGTTCGACGACGTGCTGGGCTATCTGCTCACCCTGCAGCAGGAGCCCGGCTTCACCGGCGAGCTGTCGATCCGCTACCTCGCGGCGACCCCGATCCGGGAGGCGCTCGAGTTCCGCGGCCGGATCGTGGAGCGCGAGGGGCGCAAGCTGCGCACCGAGGGGGAGGCGACCGCCGCCGGGGAGGTCGTCGCGCGCGCGACGGCCACCTTCGTGATCATCGATCCCTCGCGCCTGCGGTCCTGACGCCCGGGGTTAGGCTCGGGGCCACGCCCCGCTCGACCCGACAGGAGCACCCGCATGCGCGACGCCGTGATCTGCGAGCCGCTGCGGACCCCCGTGGGCCGCTTCGCCGGGGTGCTCGCCCCGGTGGAGGTCGCCGACCTGGCCGCGAGGGTCGTGCGCGCGGTGGTGGACCGCACGGGCCTGGACCCCGAGCGCATCGACGACGTCATCCTGGGCCAGGGCTACGCCAACGGCGAGGCCCCCGCGATCGGGCGCGTCGCCGCCCTGGACGCGGGGCTGGGCATCCAGGTCCCGGGCGTGCAGGTGGACCGCCGCTGCGGCTCCGGACTGCAGGCGGTCCTCGACGCGGCGATGCGCGTGCAGACCGGTGCGGCCGAGGTCGTGCTCGCCGGCGGCGCGGAGAGCATGAGCCGCACGGAGCACTACACCACCGCGCTGCGCTCCGGCGTGAAGGCCGGTGGGGTGGAGCTGATGGACCGGCTGGCGCGCGGGCGGGTCACCGCGGGGGGCGCGAACCACCCCGTGCCCGGCGGCATGCTCGAGACCGCGGAGAACCTGCGCCGGGAGTACGACATCCCGCGCGAGGAGCAGGACGAGCTCGCGCTGCGCTCCCACCAGCGGGCCGTCGCGGCCCAGGAGGACGGGCGCTTCGCGCAGGAGATCGTGCCCGTCGAGGTGCCCCAGCGCCGGGGCGAGCCCGTGGTCGTCGACACCGACGAGCATCCCCGGGCCGACACCACCCTGGAGCGGCTGTCCTCGCTGCGGCCGGTGCTCGGCGGGCAGGACGCGCAGGCGACCGTGACCGCCGGCAACGCGTCGGGGCAGAACGACGGCGCCGCGGCCTGTGTGGTGACCCACCCGGAGCGCGCAGAGGAGCTGGGCCTGCGGCCGCTGGCACGCCTGACCTCGTGGGGGCTGGCGGGCGTCCCGCCGGAGACGATGGGGATCGGGCCCGTGCCGGCCTCGCAGCAGGCCCTCGGCCGTGCGGGCCTCGAGCTGGGCGACCTCGACCTGATCGAGCTCAACGAGGCGTTCGCCGCCCAGGTCCTGGCGGTCACCCGCAGCTGGGGGCTGGACGCGCTCGGCGACGAGCGGTTCAACGTCAACGGCTCGGGCATCTCGCTCGGCCACCCCGTCGGCGCGACCGGGGCCCGCATCCTCACCACGATGCTGCGCGAGCTCGACCGCCGCGAGGGCCGCTACGCGCTGGAGACGATGTGCATCGGCGGGGGGCAGGGCCTGGCCGCCGTCTTCGAGCGGCTGACCTGAGGGGCTCGGGGAGGCGCGACGCTCGGCTGCCGGCTCGCGCCGCGGACCGCTCGACCAGGAGGCGTGGGTGCGCGCACCGCTGCTCCAGCGACGCCCGGACGTCGGCGACCGCGCGGCCGGGCTGCTG
>SKLC01000193.1 GCA_007123425.1 Nitriliruptoraceae bacterium | reverse complement strand
GGCGGGCGGCCACGGCCTGGGCACGGGCCGAGGTCACCTCACCGCGCGCGGTGGCGGCCGTGCGGGTGGCCTCGGCGGTGTCCTCGACCAGCAGCCGGTCGTCGGTGACCAGACGGTCGACGGTCTCCAGCGTCGCGGCGACCTCGTGCCAGTCGCCGGCCTGTGCGATGCCGCGCACCAGCGCCTCGCTCGGCAGCGACCCCCCGTGCTTGTAGGCCGCGACCACCCGGTCGGCGAGCAGGTGACGACTGGCCTCCCAGGTGCCGAGCGAGTCCGCCAGCCGGCGGTCGGCCTCCTCGAGCCGTCGCGCGGAGGCCCGCTCGGCGGCGTCCGCGGCCGCCAGGGCCTCCTCGGCATCGGCGAGCTGCGTGCGCACGTGCTCGAGGTCGGTGCTGGCCGTGCGCAGCCGCTGGTCGATCGCGGCCACCTCGTCGCGGGTGTGTCGCACGACACGCTCGAGCTCGTCGAGGTCGCCGCGGGCCTCGGCCAGGTCCTGTCGGGTGTCGGCGAGCTCGGAGGCGGCCACGGGCGCAGCCAGCCCCATGAGGAGCATGAGGACGCCGAGCCCTCGCCACAGACCGCGCACCCCGGTGCCCCTCGTCGCCGCGTCCACGCGGCCGGTGCCGCGCGGAGCTCACCGAGGGTGTCGGCACACGGGGGCGCCACCTTGACGTGCCGACGGGCCTCGACGTCGGTGGGCGACGCCCCTGCCGGCGCCGGACAGACGCCGGTCAGTCGTCGGCCAGGCCCTGTAGGCGCCGGGCACGCGCGGGGTGGCGCAGCTTGGCCAGCGTCTTCTTCTCGATCTGGCGGATGCGCTCGCGGGTGACCCCGTAGAGCTCGCCGATCTCCTCCAGCGTGCGCGGCTCCTGGCCGCACAGCCCGTAGCGCAGCTCCAGCACGCCGCGCTCCCGCTCCGCAAGCTCGTCGAGGGCGGCCGCGACCTCGGTGCGCGCCAGCTCGCTCGCGGCCATCCGCTCCGGGTCGGGGGCGTCGTCGTCCCGGACGAGCTCGCCGAGGGTCGTCTCGCCGTCCTCGCCCACCGAGCGGTCGAGCGAGGTGATCTCCCGGCCGGCCAGCTGCAGCTCCCGCAGGCGCTCGAGCGTGATGCCCAGCGCCTCGGCCAGCTCGGAGTCGGTGGGGTCGCGGCCCAGCACCTGCAGCAGCTCGAACTCGACCCGGCGCAGCTTGGCGACCAGCTCGTGGACGTGCACCGGCAGCCGCACCGAGCGCGCCTTGTTGGCGGTGCCGCGGGTCAGGGCCTGCCGGATCCACCAGGTGGCGTAGGTGGAGAACTTGTAGCCCCGCGTGTGGTCGAACTTCTCCACGCCCCGCATGAGCCCGAGGTTGCCCTCCTGGATGAGCTCGAGCAGGGAGAGCCCGCGGCCCAGGTAGCGCCGCGCCACCGAGACCACCAGGCGCAGGTTCGCGGTGACCAGCAGCTCCTGGGCGTGCGCGCCGTCCTCGACGACGCGCCGCAGCCGGGCGCGCACCGCCGCGGGGTCCCGGTGCTCGGCCAGCCGGCGCGCAGCCAGCAGCCCGGCCTGGTAGCGCTTGGCGCAGTCGACCTCCTCCTCGTGGCTGAGCAGGGCCACGCGGCCGATCGCGTTGAGGTAGTGGCGCACCCCGTCGGTGGTCGCCGAGCCGGCCAGCCCGACGGTCCGCTCGGTGCCCTCGCCGCCGCCGTCGTCGAGGTCGTCGACCACCTCGAGGCCCGCGTCGCGCACCTGCCGGGCCAGGCCCTCGGCCCACGCGGGGCCGTCGTGGACCGGATCGTGGAGATCCTGGATCTCCGAGAGGAGGACGTAGCCGCGCCCTGCGCCCCGCGCGAGGACGTCGCGGAGCCCCGTGCGCTCCGCCACGCTGTCGGTGACCGTCTCGGTCTCCATCGCGTCCCGGCCTTCAAGCCTGCGGCTGCAGATGCTGCCGTCTGACGGGTGACCGTAGCGACTGCTCGCGTCGCGCGACGTGGAAAAGGACCGATCGACCGTCAGTCCACCGCAGCCTCGAGCCACTCGTCCTCGGCCGCGGCCAGGTGGTCGGCCACCTCGGCGGCCTCGCGCTGGAGCTCGAGCAGACGGTCCGGATCCGTGGCTGCACCGGCCATGTCGTGCTGCAGGGCCTCCTGCCGGCGGGTGAGCTCGTCGATCCGCCGCTCGAGCGCACGGGCCCGTTTCCGGGCGGCCTGGCGTGCGCGGTTGTCGCGCGCCGAGCTCGAGGCCGCCTCGGCGGGGGCGCGCTCGGCGGACGGGGCACGGCGCTCCCGCCAGGCCCGGTAGGCCTCCCAGTCGAGGTGCTCGGTGACCCTGCCGTCCTCCACCGAGAGCACCCGGTCGGTGAGCCGGTCGAGCAGGAACCGGTCGTGGGAGGCCACCACGAGGGTGCCGGCGAAGCCGTCGAGGTGGTCCTCGAGCACCCCGAGGGTGTCGAGGTCGAGGTCGTTGGTGGGCTCGTCGAGAAGCAGCACGTTGGGCGCGGCGACCAGCAGGTGCAGCAGCGCGAGGCGGCGACGCTCGCCGCCCGAGAGCAGCGACACGGCCGTGCGCTGCGTTCGGGCATCGAAGCCGAAGCGCTCGGCGAGCCGGTGGGCGGGCAGGGTGCGACCGTCCGCCAGCGGCACGTGGGGCGCGATCTCGAGCACGGTGTCCAGCGCGGTGACGTCGGTGGGCGCCGTGACGGCCTCCTGCTCGTAGAGGCCGGCGGCCACCGTCTGGCCCACCCGGACCTCGCCCTGATCGGGGCGCAGGCGACCGGCCAGCAGGTGCAGCAGCGTGCTCTTGCCCGAGCCGTTGGGGCCCACGACCGCCACCCGCTCCCCGGGCCCGATGGTCAGGTCCACGCCCGACAGGACCCGGGTCCCGCCGCGCGTGAGCGTGACGCCCTCGAGCTCGAACACCTGGGTGCCCAGCCGGCGGCGCCCGGTGCCCAGCTCCAGCTGCTGGGCCTCGTCCTCGCCCCGGGCGGCCTCGCGCAGCCGCTCGACCTGCTCCACGCGGAACTGCGGCTTGGTGCCCCGGGCCTTGGGGCGCCGCCGCAGCCAGGCGACCTCCTTGGTGAGCAGGTTGCGGGCACGCAGCGTCTGCCGCTCTCGCAGGGCCGCCTCCTGTGCGCGGGCCTCCAGCAGCGAGGAGTAGGAGCCCTCGTGCCAGACGACCTGCCCGGGCCGCTCCACCCCGGCGGGGGCGGGCCGCACGTCCAGCATGCGGTTGGTGACCCGCTCGAGCACGTACCGGTCGTGGGTGACCATCACCAGCCCGCAGGCGCGACGGGAGAGCTCCTGCTCCAGCCAGTCGATCGTGTCGACGTCGAGATGGTTGGTGGGCTCGTCGAGCACCAGCAGGTCCGCCGGGGCCAGCAGCGTGCCCGCCAGCGCCACCCGGCGGCGCTGGCCCCCCGACATCCGCGCGCACGAGTGGCCGGGGTCGACCCCCAGTCGATCCAGCATCGCGGCCGCCTCGTGCTCGGCCGCGGCCGGCTCGGCGCCCAGCACGACCTCCAGCGCCGGGGCATCGGGCAGGTCGGGGGTCTGGGACAGCCAGCCCTGGCGCAGCCCCGAGCGGTGGATCACCGCGCCCGCCTCCGGGTCGCGCCGGCGGGCCACGAGCGCGAGCAGCGTGCTCTTGCCCGACCCGTTCGGCCCCACCACGCCGACCCGGTCCTCGCTGGTCAGCCCGAAGGAGACGTCCGCGAACAGCGCACGCCCGTCCACCTCGGCAGCCACGCCGTCGACCGAGACCAGATGCATCGCCGGGCAGGGTAGACCCCGCGGGTGGGTAGCCTCGTCGCTCGTCTCCACCGAGGTCGTGCACACGTGATCAGCCTGTCCGACGTCGGCGTGACCCTCGGCGCCCAGCAGCTGTTCTCGGGGGTCTCGCTGCGCCTGCCGCCGGGGCGTCGCGTCGCCCTTGTGGGCGCCAACGGCACGGGCAAGACCACGCTGCTGGACGTCGTGCTCGGCCACCGCGATCCCGACGAGGGCACCGTCAGCCGCCCGCGCGGGACCCGGATCGGCTTCCTGCCCCAGGACGTCGTGGATGCGGTCGGGGAGGCCGAGACCGTGCTGGAGCACGTGCTGGGCGGTGCCGCCCACGTGACCGCCCTGGGCGATCGGCTGGGCGAGATCGAGCGTCGCATCGAGGTGGCCGACACCGAGGAGCAGCAGCGGCTGCTGGACGAGTACGCCGAGGTGACCGACCGCTTCGAGCAGCTCGGCGGCTACGAGCTCGAGCCCGAGGCGCACCGGCTGCTCGCCGGGCTGGGCTTCGACCCCGGGGACGCGCACCGGCCCACCCGGCAGCTGTCGGGCGGCTGGCGGGTGCGGGTCGCCCTCGCGCGGCTGCTGCTGTCCAAGCCCGACCTCCTCGTGCTCGATGAGCCCACGAACCATCTCGACGTCGACACCATCCGCTGGCTGGAGCGCACCCTGACGCAGCTGCCCGGCGGCCTGCTGTTCGTCAGCCACGACCGCGACTTCATCGACGCGGTGGCCGACCGCATCGTCGAGCTCGCCGCCGGCACGACCACCGAGTACGTCGTCCGCGGCGGGACCACCGCGGCCGAGCAGGGCGGCTTCGCGGCGTTCGTGGCCCAGCGCGAGGAGCGCCTGGAGCGGCTGCGCGCCGCCAAGGCCACCCAGGACCGCCAGCTGGCACAGACCGAGCGGTTCGTGGAGCGCTTCCGCTACAAGGCCTCCAAGGCCCGCCTGGTGCAGTCGCGGATCAAGGCGCTGGACAAGGTGGAGCGCATCGAGGTGCCCGACCACCGCCAGCTGGTGGCCCGCTTCCAGCTGCCCGAGCCGCCCCGGTCCGGCCGGGTGGTCGCCCAGCTCGAGGACGTCGCCGTGCGCTACGGCGACCATGCGGTGCTCCAGGGCGTGGACCTCACCGTCGAGCGCGGCCGCACGGTGGCCGTCGTGGGCCCCAACGGCGCGGGCAAGACCACGCTGCTGCGCCTGCTCGCCGGCACCCAGGCGCCCGACGACGGCGAGGTGCGGCTGGGCCACAACGTCGAGGTCGCGGTGGTCGACCAGCACCAGGCCGAGATCATGGACCATCGGCGCACGGTGCTCGAGGAGTTCCGCACCGCGCTGGGGGAGGCGCACCGCGCCAAGAACCACCGGACCATGCTGGGCGCCTTCGGCTTCCCCGGCGACATGGCCGACCGCCGGGTCGGTGCGCTCTCCGGCGGCGAGCGCACCCGCCTTGGCCTGGCCAAGGCGATGGTCTCGCCGGTCAACCTGCTGCTGCTCGACGAGCCCACCAACCATCTCGACCTGGCCAGCCGCGACGTCCTCGAGGACGCGCTGGGCGCCTACGCCGGCACGGCCGTGCTCATCACCCACGACCGGCACGTCATCCGGGGCACCGCGGACGCGATCGTCGAGGTGGGGGGCGGCGCGGCCCGGTGGTTCGACGGGACCTACGAGGAGCTGGTGTGGCGGCGCGAGGCGAGCGCCGAGGCGGCCGCCGCCCCACGTGTCGCGGAGCACGTGGCACCGCGCCCGGGTGGCGGTGGCGCG
>SKLC01000121.1 GCA_007123425.1 Nitriliruptoraceae bacterium | reverse complement strand
GGGTCGTCCTGGGGTGTGCCTCGGCCATCGGCGCGGGCATGCTCTGGCGCGCGCACCGGCAAGGTCTGCTGCGGGAACGACTCGTCGGCCGCACCGCACGGTTCGAGGCCCTGCGAAGCGCACTCCCCATCGCGATGTTCTTCTCCAGTGCCGGGCTGGCGTTCCTCATCGGTGAATGGGCCGTGGTGTTCTGGATCTCCCTGTGGCCGCTCGACGCCATCCTCGCCCGCCTGCAGCGACAGGGCACATGACCTCTCCGCAGAACTCCGACTTCCCTCGCCACGTGCGATATCCGGTGTGGACACGGGCTCAAGCCCGTGCGGGACCCGGGCGCTACATCATGCTCGCAGATTGCCAATACCGCGCCCGACCTGTGAGAGCAGGCTTGGCTCAAAGCATCCTCTTGGATGGAGGCGCCCCGGCCCTTGTAGCTGGTCAATGGGCACGGGTGAGGTGTCCGTCCTCCATGGCAAGTGTGCGGTCGGCGTGCTCGAGCATCGAGTGGTCGTGGGTCACCATGATGGTGGCGACGCGGTGGGCGGCGGTCTCGCGTGCGAGTAGGCCGACGATCTCGAGGCCACGGCGGTGGTCGAGCGCGGAGGTGGGCTCGTCGACCAGGAGCAGGGCGGGGTCGTTCATCAGTGCCCGGGCGATGCCGACGCGCTGGCGTTCGCCGCCCGACAGTTGGTGGGGACGGTGGGTGGCTCGGTGGGCGAGGCCGACCTCCTCGAGGAGGCGGTGGGCGGCGTCACGGTCCTGGCCTGGCCGGTGGCCCTGCAGGTAGCGCGGGAGCAGCACCTGCTCGAGGACGGTCAACGAGGCCACGAGGTTGTCGGCCTGGAACACGAACCCGATGCGCTCGCGGCGTAGGCGTGCCCGCTCGGCCTTCGACGCCCGGATCACGTCCACGCCGTCGACCTCGACCTGTCCGGCGTTCGGCGTCTGCAGCGCGCCCGAGACGGCGAGCAGGCTCGACTTGCCGGAGCCGGAGGGGCCCACGATCGCGACGAGTTCGCCGGGCTGCACCTCGAGTCCGACGTCGTCGAGGGCATGGACCTGCTCGTCTCCGTCACCGTGGGTGAGGGTGACCTGTTCGAGGCGGAGTGTCATCGGGAGCCTCCCAGCGCGATCAGGGGGTCGACCGCGGTGATGCGGCGGATGGCGAAGGCGGCACCGACGAGCCCGAACAGCACGAGCAGCCCCATGGAGGACAGCACCGGGCCCAGCTGGAGGCTGAAGGGGACCTGGTCGCCGACCAGGCTGCCGAGGAGGCTGCCGACGGCCAGCCCGGCGGCCGCGGAGGCCGCGATGAGGATCGCGCTCTGGCCCAGCGCCTCGCGCAGCAGCAGCCGGTCGGTCGCGCCCAGCGCCTTGAGCACGCCGATCTCCTGGCGGCGCTGAACGGTCCAGACGACGAAGAAGGCGCCGACGAGCACGGCGGAGATGAGGTACAGGGCGGCCTGGATCATCTGCATGGTCTGGGTCTCCTCGGTGTAGCCGGGAGAGGCGTGGAACGACTCGCTGCGGGTGACGGTCTCGGTGCCGTGCCCGGCGTCGAGGCCAGCCACGTCGGCGCCGTCGTCCAGCCGCAGCGCGATGGTGCTGGCCCGGTCGGCGGCGTCGGGGCTGTGGCCGAACGCGGCCTGCTGCCAGACGTCGAGCGGGGCGTAGGCGACGGGCACGTGACCGAAGGTTCCGGTGGGGGCGATGCCCGCCACGGTGAGGTCCAGTCCGACCACCTCGATGCTGAGGCGGTCGCCGATCTCCACGCCCTGGTCGGCGATCGCCTCGGCGATGACGACGCCGTCGGCCTCCGCGCCCAGGGGCGCGCCGTCCTGCGGTTCGGGGGCGAGGAAGGAGTCGGGCTCCACGCCGAACAGCGCGAGGTCGACCGGCACGTCCTGGTCGGTGCGGGCGTTGAACAGGGTGTTGCCCAGCGGTGCGGCTTCCTCCACGCCCGGCGCCTCGGCGAGCGACTCCCACGTGTCGCGCTCGACGATGCTGCTGGGAAACGAGACGTCGGCGTCCTCGTCGAACGCGAGATGGGTGGCGGGCAGGGCCCGCAGGCCGGCGATGCCATCGTCGACCAGACCGGTGGCCAGGCCGGACAGCAGCACCATGAGCGTCGCCACGAGGGCGATGACCAGCCCGACGAGGGAGAAGCGGCCCTTGGCGAACCGCAGCTCACGCAGCGCGAGGAACATGGCTCAGCCCTCCGTGGCGGCCGGGGCGTGCGGCAGCAGCCGTGCGGCGACCGCGACGGCCACCGCGGCGCCGAGCAGGGCGACCCCGAGCGGGACGTGGATCGACGACGCGACGGCGAGCCCGCCTCGGTGGCCCGCGTAGCCGAGCCCGATCTGGCCGAACGAGCCCACGGCCAGCAGCAGCGAGGTGAGCCGTGTCCACAGCGGCAGGCGGGCGACGAGCGTCAGCACCGCGAGGGCGGCGGCGAGCAGCAGGGTGGCGATGCCCAGCCAGCCGTGCAGCTCGAACAGCGAGGGCTGCTGGAACCACGCCGGGCCGGACAGGGCGGCCTGGATCGCGATGCAGGCGACCAGCAGCCAACCGACGGTCTGCGACGCGCGGATGGGGGCCACCGGTCGGGCGGGGGGCGCAGAGGTGGGCGACATCGTTTCTCCACGGGAGTCGGCGACGCTGCGTCGCCGGTCAGGAGCCAAGACCGTAGAGATCCCACCCCATGGTGGCATCCCCGTCTCGTC
This sequence comes from Nitriliruptoraceae bacterium, assembly GCA_007123425.1. Classification (GTDB taxonomy): domain Bacteria; phylum Actinomycetota; class Nitriliruptoria; order Nitriliruptorales; family Nitriliruptoraceae; genus SKLC01. Next base: position 2,814 of record SKLC01000121.1, on the reverse strand, counting down.
GCAAGTTCAGCTACGCCCCTCGGCGTAGTCGGCACGCCGGTGACCGGACCGGCTACGCGCCTGGGCGTACTTCCGGAGGCTGCGCGCTACCGCCGCCGTCGACCTGCCGTACCGTGGGCGCGTGGAGCTGTCCCTGTTGCGGCCTCGTCCGCCCTTGTCGTGCCGGCCCGTGGCCACACCACGGTGGGTCGACCTCGCCCTGGGCGCGGTGATGGGCGCCAGCGTGGTGCTCGCGGCGACGGTGGCCGCCGAGGCTGCCACGCCGGGCGAGCTGGCGGGCTGGGCGTGGCTGGCCGTCGGTGGGGTCGTGGTCGCGACCGCGCTGTTCCGGGCCGCACCGCTGGTCGGTCTGCTGGTGGGAGCGGCCACGCTGGTCGGCTACCACCTCGCCGTCGGCGATCCGCTGGGGCTGGCATGGCCGCTCGTGGTGGTTGTCTACGGCGTCGCACGGGCCGGACATCTGCGGGCCGGCGCCGGCTTCGCCACGGCCTACCTCGCCACCGTGTTCGCTCACCGGGCCATCGACGGCGCAGCACTCGACGGCGTGGCGCTGCTGCACTCCGCCGCCCAGGAAGGGCTCTTGCTCGCCGGCGCGCTGCTGGTCGGCGAGGTCGTGCGCACCCGCGTGCTGCAGGCCGAGACGGCCCGCGAGCACCTTGCCGCGCTCGAACGCGGCCAGGAGGAGGAGACCCAGCGCCGGATCGCCGAGGAGCGCCTGCGGATCGCCCACGACCTGCACGACCTCACGGCCCACACCGTCTCGGTCGTCTCGCTCCACGCCGGCGTGGCGCGTGAGCGCTTCGACCGTGACCCCGAGCAGGCCCGCGCCTCGCTGGCGACCATCGAGGACGCCAGCCGGCAGGCGGCCACCGAGCTCCGCGGCCTCGTCGGGCTGCTCCGCAGCGACAACACTTCCCTGTCCTCCGACGGACGCGACGCTGTCCACCGCGCCGTCGAGGCGGCTCGCAGCACCGGCCTCGACGTCGAGCTGCGCCTCGACCCGCCCGACCTGAACCTGGTGGGTCCTGCGGGGCTGGCGGTCGGACGCATCGTGCAGGAGTCGCTGACCAACGTCCTGCGCCACGCCGACGCCCGCCACGCCGAGGTCACCATCCGCAAGGACGACGGCGCGCTGGACGTCGCGGTCGTCGACGACGGCGCCGGCCCACCCGGCGACCTCACACCCCCGCAGCACGGCGTGGGGCTGGCGGGCATGCGCGAGCGCGTCGAGGTGCTCGGCGGCACCCTCCGCCACGGCCGGGGCGCCGAGGGCGGCTTCGAAGTCCACGCCCGCCTGCCGATACGGAGCGGTCCGTGACCCCGATCCACGTCGTCATCGTCGACGACCAGCCCCTGGTGCGCTCCGGGATCCGCCTGGTGCTCGAGGCCGCCGACGACATCGAGATCGTCGGCGAGGCGGCAGACGGCCGCGCCGCCCTCGATGTCATCGGCCGGACCCGTCCCGGCGTCGCCCTGATGGACCTGCGCATGCCCGTCATGGACGGCATCACAGCGATCCGACAGCTCGCCTCCGATCCTGCACTCACGGAAACCCGCTACCTGGTGCTGACCACCTTCGACCACGACGAGCTGGTCACCGGCGCGATCCGCGCCGGTGCCTCCGGCTATCTGCTCAAGGACACCGGACCCGAGCAGCTGCGCCAAGCCGTCCGCGACACCGCCGCCGGCGACGCCCCGCTGTCCCCCACCATCGCCAAGCACCTCATCGCCGACCTCGCCGACCCCGCGTCCCAGCAGGCAGAACACACCGAGCGGCCCACCGAGCAGACCGCGCGACTCGCCGAGCTCACCGACCGCGAACGCGAGGTGCTCACCTACGTGGCCCGCGGGCTCCGCAACGACGAGATCGCCGCCCACCTGGTCATCAGCCCCGAGACCGTCCGCACCCACGTCGGCCGCATCATGACCAAGCTCCGGGCACGTGACCGAGCCAGCCTCGTCGTCATCGCCTACGAGACGCGCCTGGTCCGGCCTGGACAGCAGCACTTCAGTAACCGTCGATAACGGGCGGTGATCGACGGTCCCGAGACCGCGCCCGATCGGGCGCTACACGCTGCCTAAGCCACGGAAGCGCGGCACTGTTCTCTGGCATATGAGGCAAATGGAGTCGAAGCCCTTTCAAGGAGGCGCAGGGTGAGTTGGTTCCACGGGTGGGGGCAGGCGAAGACGGACACCCACGACCCGCGACTGAAGACGCCGCAAGGGGCATACCAGCAACTCAAGGACCGGGTGTGGGGTGGCCTCGTGGCGTGCACCGTCATCCTCGGCTTCGCGGTCCTCATCGCCGTTCTGGCGGGCTGACGTCTCGAGCAGGGACCTCAACGATCCGACGAACCCGTCGAGCGGCCTTCACCGCACGTCATCCCTTCGTCCCACCGACTGTGGCCGGTGATGCCATCAGTCAAAACTCGGGCAGGGCGAGCAGCAGCTCGCTCCACCCCTGGACAGGGGGAAGGTCAGACACGCGTACGGCCTCGGCCGCTCGGTTGGCTTCGACACCTCGAGCATCGAGGCCGTACGTGTCTTCACCAAGCATCTGCGACCGGGCTACCCACTACCGAGGGGAAGACCCATCATCACGGCACCGTGCGCGCTGCGGCGGCCTCATCCGAATGCTGTCCTTCGCCGCAAGGACCGTGGTGGTGGGGCGGGTCGGCGTTGCGGGGCTTGCGCGGTCCGTCCCCTCGCACATCGTGGACATGCCTCCTCCCTGGAAGCCAAGATCAGAAGCCCCCAACAAGCCCAGGGGAACCGCTCACCGCGCTGCTCCTTCGCTCCCGGCGAGCCGAGGCT
>SKLC01000403.1 GCA_007123425.1 Nitriliruptoraceae bacterium | reverse complement strand
GCCCGAGGGTGAGGGCACGCGCGTCGGGCGCGCTGGTCGGGAGCGGCGCCCCGAGCCATGCAGGCCCCGGGGTTCGACCTCGAGACGCTCGATCTCGCGAGGTCCGGCGGGCAAGCGTCGGCCGCGCCGGTCACGACGGCGCCCCGGCGACGCGCGGGCACACGCCCCGGTGGGCGCCTGCCCGCGGGCCGGCATCAGGCCTCGTCGGCCTCCGTGTCCTCGCCCTCCTCGGTGACCTCGAGCACGCCGATCATCGTGGCGGGGTGGACATCGCAGACGAAGTAGTAGTCGCCCGGCTCGAGGCCCGGGGTGGCGATCTCGATCACCTCATCCACGCCGGTGATGACCTCGCCCTCATGGAGCTGCTCACCGGGCTGCGGGTCGTCGCGGTCGCCCTCGAGCTCGTTGATCGAGAGGTTGTGCGGGACCCCCGCCTCCTGGTTGTCGAAGAGGTAGACGAACTGCTCCTCGCCCTGCGACGCGACCGTCCACAGCTCGGTGGGCTCGCACTCACCGTCGACGGGGAGGCAGAACTCGTCGGAGTTCTCGGCGGCCAGGACGGCGTCCTCGGGCGCCTCCACGGGCGGCTCGACGTCGATCATGCGCTCACCCTCGGGGATCGCGCCCAGCACGCCGCCGGCGAACAGCGCACCCAGCACGAATGGGGTGAGCACCGCCACGCCCAGCACGGTGCGGCGCACCGGATCGAGCCGGTCCTGCGAGGTCGCCAGCGCCACCGTGAACAGGATCCCGCCTGCCGCCACGATGGCGAGCATGAGCGACATCTCGTGGGTGCCGTGCAGGAAGATCAACGCGAGCGTGCCGATGAACGCCGCCATGACCAGCAGGATGAGCACCGGCACCATGATCGGCAGGAACACGCGGTTTCGGAAGTCGGTCTGCATCGCGCGGGGTCCTCGTGGTTGTCCAGATGGTGGTCGGCGGCCGATGTGATCCCCGGGGCAGATGCCCCGCAGGACCGATCACTCCATGCCGGTGGCGCTCGCGAAGAGGATGATGATCAGGGTCAGCACGTAGAGGGTGAACGCCAGCGCCAGGCCGCCGTACATGAAGCGGCTGAAGATCTTGGTATCGAACTTCAGGTGCATGAACCAGCTGGCGACGTAGACGAACTTGACGGCGATCAGCACCACCAGCAGCGGGATGCCCAGACCACCGAAGTCGAAGACGTAGGTGGAGTACTCCATGAGCGTGAGCACGGCGAGGATCAGCGCGATCCGCACGTAGTCCCGCGGGGTGGGGTGGTGGCCGTGCTCGTCGTGCTCCGCATCCGCCTGCGGTGCGCTGGTCTCGGGGTTGGCGCTCATCTGAAGGCTCCTGTGGCATCGAACTGCGGCCGCCGCGCCGCCTGGCCGGGTGGGGTCACTCGAGCAGGGCGAGCTCGGGTATCAGGTAGACCACACCGAAGATCAGCACCCAGATGATGTCGACGAAGTGCCAGTACAGGCCGATCATCTCGGTCTTGATCGGCTGCCCGGGCTTGATCTTGCCCGTCAGCGTGAGGCTGTACAGGCCGAGCAGCATCAGGATCCCGATGAACACGTGGATCCCGTGGAAGCCGGTCAGGGTGTAGAAGGCCGAGGCGAAGGGGCTGTCGCCGTAGATCAGCCCTTCCCGCCAGAAGACGTTGAACTCGAAGACCTGGCCGCCGAGGAAGACCGCCCCCTGCCCCGCGGTGGCCAGCACCCATAGACGCATCCGCCGCATGTCGCCCTTGGTGTGGGCGTGGTGGGCCAGCACCATCGTCAGCGACGACATCAGCAGCACGAAGGAGCTGATCGTCGTGAACGGGATGTCGAAGATCTCGACCCCGGGGCCACCGGCGGTGGTGTCGAGATAGAGCAGGTAGGCCGCGATGAAGCCCCCGAAGAACAGGAACTCCGATCCCAGGAACACCCACATCGCGAGCTTGCGGTGATCGAGACCCAGGGTGGTCTCGTGAGCGCCTGCGGTCACGTGGCGTCTCCCTCGTTCGTGGTCTCCGGCTTCGCGGGACCGTGCTCGTGCAACGTCACCGGTGCCGTCAGTGGGCAGGGACCGGCTCGGGCTCATCGTCATCGCCCTCGGCGACGGGCTCGATGATCCAGCCGAACATGCCGACCAGCATCCACAGCACGGCGACGATTCCCAGCGGGATGCTCGCGTACAGCAGCGCGTAGCCCATCGGCAGCATCCCGGAGGTCATCACCAGCGGCCAGTAGGAGGGGTCGGGCATGTGGATGTGCTCCTCGGCCTCCGCCTCGCTGTCGCGCACCGCGGCGTCGTGCTCCTCGGAGCCACCCGCGGGCACCGCGACCGGGGTGCCGGTCTCGTCCTCGGCGTACTTGCGGTGCCAGAACTCGTCGCGGTGGGTGACCGTGGGGATGGTCCCGAAGTTGTAGTGCTTGGGCGGCGAGTCGGTCAGCCACTCCAGGGTCCGCGCGTCCCACGGGTCGAGGCCCGCGGGCTCGCCGCCCTTGATGCTCTTGATCAGGTTCGTGATGAAGATCAGCGAAGAGACGACCAGGACCACGTACCCGATGGTGGACAACAGGTTGTAGATCTCCACCGTGCCACCGAGCTCGCCGGGCAGGACGGCGGTCCGCCGCGGCTGGCCGAGCAGCCCAGACATGTGCATCGGGCCGAAGGTGAGGTTGAAGCCGACCAGCCACGTCCAGAAGTGGAGCTTGCCCAACGACTCGTTCATCAGCTTGCCGGTCACCTTCGGGAACCAGTAGTACATCCCGGCGACCAGCCCGAACAGCGCCCCGCCGAACAGCACGTAGTGGAAGTGGGCCACCACGTAGTAGGTGTCGTGCTGCTGGGCGTTGTGGGGGACGATCGCGTGGGTGACGCCCGACAGCCCGCCGATGGTGAACATCGACACGAATCCGATGGAGAACAGCATGGCGGTGTTGAGCCGCAGCTTCCCGCCCCACATCGTGAAGACCCAGTTGAAGATCTTGATGCCGGTGGGCACGGCGATGAACATCGTCGCCAGCGAGAACGCCGAGCGCGCCACGGGTCCGATCGCCGAGGTGAACATGTGGTGCGCCCACACGCCGAAGCCGATGAAGGCGATGGCGGCACCGGCGAACACGACGGCCGCGTAGCCGAACAGCGGCTTCTTCGAGAAGGTGGGCAGGATCTCCGAGACGATCCCCATCGCCGGGAGGATCATGATGTAGACCTCGGGATGCCCGAAGAGCCAGAACAGGTGCTGCCAGAGGACCGGGTCGCCGCCGGTGGCGGGCTGGAAGAACTGCGCGCCGTAGATCGTGTCGAACTGCAGCATGAACAGCGCGACCGCGATGATCGGGATCGCGAACAGCAGCAGGAAGTTGGTGACCAGCGACATCCAGATGAACACCGGCAGGCGCATGAAGGTCATGCCCGGCGCGCGCATGTTCAGGATCGTGACGATGAAGTTCACGGCCGCGGCCAACGAGGACAGCCCCACGATCTGCAGACCGATCGCGTAGAAGCCCATGTTGGAGACGGCGTCGGTCGACAGCGGCACGTAGGCGACCCATGCGGCGTTCGGAGCGCCGCCCAGGAAGAACGAGGAGTACAGGAAGATCCCGCCGAAGAGGTAGACCCAGTAGCTGAACGCGTTCAGGCGGGGGAAGGCGACGTCACGCGCGCCGATCTGCAGCGGGATGAGGTAGTTGAAGAAGGCCGCCGACAGCGGCATCACCACCAGGAACACCATGGTGATGCCGTGCATCGTGAACATCTGGTTGTAGATCTCTTCGGTGATCAGCGAGGTCTCGGCCTGTGCCAGCTGGAAGCGCACCAGCCCGGCCTCGACGCCACCGAGGAAGAAGAAGATCATCGTGGTCCAGAAGTACAGGATCCCGATCTTCTTGTGGTCGGTGGTGGTCAGCCACGACGTCCAGCCGGTCTCGGCCGTGGGTCGCGACATGAGTCCGCCACGCTTGGCGGTGTCGGCGCTCGCCATGGTGTGTCTCTCCTCGCCGATCCGGGCCCGCGGGCCCGGATGAGGGCGTGACATGTCAGCTGTCCTCGGGGTCCAGCGTCAGCAGGTAGGCGACCAGGGCATCGACCTCGTCGTCGCTGAGGTTCAGATCGGGCATGCCGATCCCGCGCTCGGGCTGCATCGCCTTCATCTCCAGCGGGTTCGCGAGCCAGTCGCGCAGGTGCTCCTCGTCGAGGTCGTAGATCGCCCCGGCGAACTCATCACGACTCATCAGGTGGGTCAGGTCCGGGCCCTGGCTGGGCGCGCGGGCGGTGTCGCCCTCCCAGATCTGGTGGCAGGCGGCGCAGGAGCGCGACAGCCCCTCGCCGTAGAACATCTCCCGACCCTCGGCCTCAAGCGTGCCCTCCTCGGGAACCTCCGCGGGCTGGGTCTGCTGGTCGACCCAGGTGTCGAAGTCCTCGTCGGTCATGGCGATCGCACGGTTGCGCATGTTGACGTGGCTCAGACCGCAGTACTCCGCGCACTGGCCGAGGTAGGTCCCCGGCTCGTCGGCCTGCAGGTTGAGGTGGGTCACCTGCCCGGGCACGGCATCCTGCTTGCCGGCCAGCGGCGGCACCCAGTACGAGTGGATCACCCCGTCCTCGGGCGAGCGGCCCGGGTCCGCGGCGGTGAGCTCGAGGCGCACGGGCGTGTCGACGGGCATCACGAGCTCGTTGGCGGTGTAGATGTCGTAGTCCGGGTAGTAGTACTCCCACCACCACCGGTGGCCGATGACCTCGACGAGGAGCGTGTCCGGGTCGTCGGGCTCCTCCATCGTCTCGAAGATGGTCTGGACCGTCGGCACGGCGATCGCGGCCAGGATGACCGCGGGGATGATCGTCCAGACGATCTCGAGGCGGGTGTTGCCGTGCACCTGCACGGGCAGCTCGGTGTCGTCCTCGTTCCTGCGCCGGAAGCGGACGATCGCCACCACGATCAGGCCCTGCACGAGGATGAACACGCCCAGGGCGATCCACAGGACGGGCACGATGAGGTCGTGTGGCCCCTGGGCGTAGGGCCCGGCGGGATGCATGGCGCTCTGGTCACCCGCGCAGGCCGCGAGCAGCAGCGTCAGCGCGAGCACCACGATGGCGGTCACGGGCCTCCGACGACGACGCGTCGAAGCTTCCCAGGAGGTCCTGTCGCGCAACGTGGCGTCTCCTGTCTGCTCTTTCGAAGGGCTCTGCCGCCTGAACGCACCGAGGTGCGCCTCCCACACCCACCGTTGCTCGTGAGGCACGCCGCAACATGGGTCCGGGTGGCCGCGGTGGCTCGATGCCGGCCCCACGACTGGCGCCACCACCCCGTCCTAAAGGGTGAGCAGAACCGGTCGAAGGCGCCGGACCGCACGTCACGGCCGTCTCTGGTGGCGGGAGAGTAGCCGTTCGACCGGGGTCGGACCCAACCCGTGGCGCGGTGCGCGCCGAGCACGCGCGGCCGTCGCCAGGGCCGATGGTCCCCGGACCGGCCGGTCGAGGCGCACCTCCCCCGAGGGGCCGAAGGGACCTGGGCGGCGCCCGACGGGCCGACGCGACGTGCGGCGGCCCCCGACGGGCCG
>SKLC01000388.1 GCA_007123425.1 Nitriliruptoraceae bacterium | reverse complement strand
TGCCCTGAAGCCCGAGCGAGCCTCGCGTCGCGCCGCGAGCGCGCGGCGTCGCCGCGGGGCACCCGCGGGGACGCGTCGAGTCCCCGGAGGCCGCGGGTCTCGCTCAGCCCGAGGGCGCGACGTGCGGGGCGGCGACCATCAGGCGGCCGCGCCCCTGCTGCTTGGACCGGTACATCGCCGCATCGGCACGCCGCAACAGCGCATCGGGGTCCTCGGTCGCGTCGCATTCGAGGGCGAGGCCGATGCTCGCGCTCACCCCGAGCACGAGGTCGCCGACGGCCACCGGGCCCCGCAGCCCCGCCAGCAGCCGCTCGGCGAGCTCGCTGGCGGTGACGTCGTCGACGTCATCGAGGACGACGACGAACTCGTCGCCGGCGAACCGGGCGACCGTGTCGGCGTCGCGCACGCAGGCCGCGAGTCGCCGTGCCGCCGCCCGCAGCAGCTCGTCGCCGATGCCATGGCCGTAGGTGTCGTTGACGGCCTTGAAGCCGTCGAGGTCGATGAACGCGACCGCGGTGCCGCGCCCGGGACCGCGCCGACGCCCGAGGCTCTGTCGGATGCGGTCGTCGAGGAGCGTGCGGTTGGCGAGGCCCGTGAGGGGATCGTGCAGCGACCGGTAGCGCAGCTCCTCCTCGTCGTGGTGACGTTGGACCGCCGCCGCGAGCACGTGGCCCACGGAGCTGACGAACTCCGCGGTGTCGTCGGCGAGCACGACCTCGTTCGCGGTGCGCAACCGGACCAGCCCCCGCGAGCCGGGCAGCTCCATGTGGTGAGCCGTGCTCGGCGTCCCGGCCACCGGCGCCGTCCGACCGGGACCCGTGCCCGGACCGTCCGACGGCTGCGCCGGGGGCTGCTCGACCACCTCGAGCTGCAGGTCGCCCAGCCCCAGCTCGGAGCGCAGGACCGACGCCGCCGCCTCGATCAGCTCGGAGAGGCCGGTGCCGCTCAGCCCCCGCTCCCCCAGCCGCGCCAGCGCGCTCTGGCGCACGGCACGCCGGGATGACTCGTGTCGGGAACGCTCACGCGCCCGCACGAGATCGGCGAAGCGCAGCACCACGATCGCGGCCACCACCACGGATGCGCCCGCGGCCACGGTCGCGCTCTGGCCCGTGGTGACCTGCCGCAGCAGCAGCGCCGCAGGCGGCGTCGCCAGCGCGAAGGCCGGCAGCAGCACGCGGGCGGCGAGGTTGGCGACCTCGATCCCCGGGGCGGGGCGCGTCAGCGTGGTCATCGACGGGTGCGCCGCCGCGGCGGCGACGAGCAGCACCGCCACCCCCCACAGCGCATCGGTGGCACCGCCGGTGATGAGTCGGCCCTGGCCGCCGGTCAGCAGAAACGCCACGGCCCCCGCCATGCCCGCGACGCTCGAGGAGAACAGCAGCCAGCCGCTGGTGGCCCGATAGCCTCCGGCCAGGATCAGCCGGGTGGACATCGCGGCCACCCAGCTCGCCGAGGCGGAGATCGCCAGCAGCGCGATGCGCGAGGACGACGTCATCGTCCCCATGCCGTACAGGGCGAAGACGCCCTCCCAGAGCACGGTGGTCAGCGCGATCATCACGATCAGGCTGTCCAGCACGGGCCCGGTGTCACGGCCACCACTCTGAGCGCGGGCGAACCAGGCGGTCCCCACGCCGATGAGGGGATAGCCGATCAGTGTCAACAGGTCGCCGACCACCCGGCGCAGCTCCAGCGAGTCGTGTGGCCACCAGGGCAGGTTGACCGTCCCACCCAGCGCGAGCAGCCCCAGCCCCACCATGGTGACCCACCAGGGCCCGCTGCGGTCGGGCCGGTGCACCCGTGCCCCCAGCCCGATGGCGATCACCGCGCCCCAGATGAACGCCTGCCAGATCAGCTCGCTCACCGCGCGCGACGGCACGAGGAAGTACAGGACGAGCGCCGCGAGCGCTGCCCCGACGTAGCCGCCGAACACGTGCATCCTCATGGCACTCACATCGGCCACGAGGCGCGGAACTGTACAACATCGCGGGCTCGAGGCCCGGGCATCATGCCAGGGCTGCAGCCACCTCCTCGGCGGCGCGGCGCCCGGAGCGCACCGCTCCGTCCATGTAGCCGTTCCAGACGACCGCGGTCTCCGCGCCCGCCCAGTGGATCGGCCCGCAGGGACGGCGCAGCTCGGGCCCGTACCCGGTCCACACCCCTGGCGCGAGATGGCCCCCGTAACACCCGCGGGTGAACTCCTCCGCCATCCAGTCGCGCTCCAGGTAGTCCTGTGCCTGCCGTGCGCGAGGGCCGAAATGGCGGGCGAAGACCTCGAGCGCGACCCGACGACGCTCGGCGGGCGTGCGGCGCTGCATGCGCCGGGCGTCCTCGCCCTCGACGAAGCCCAGCAGGATCCCGGGTCGCCCGCCGGGCGGCGAGTTGTCGAACGTCAGCTTGATCGGGCCACGATCGGAGATGGCCTGGCCGGTGAGCCCGGCGTCGCGCCAGAACGGCTCGTCGTACACGGCGTAGAGCTTGATCACACTGCCGGCCGGCACGCGCTGGGTGAGCTGGTCGCGCAGCGCGGGCAGCGGGGGGTCGTACTCCAGCCGCCCGGCGAGCGTCGGCGGCAGCGCGACGACGGCTCGGTGGGCCTCGAGCACCTCGCCGTGCCGGGTGTGCACCCGCACGTGGTCCCGGTGCGTCTCGATCCGCCGCACGGCACGGTCCAGCCACACCCGGTCACCGAGCTCGCCCGCCATGGCCTCGGCGATGCGTGCGCTGCCACCCACCACCCGCTCGTGCTGCGCGCCGCCCTCCACGCCGAGCAGCCGCGTCCAGCTGCCGCCGCTGTGCGCGTAGAACAGCGCATGCAGCAGGGAGAGGTCGCTGGCCTGCGTCGCGAACACGGCCTCGACGCTCATGCGGAACAGGTCGCGGCCCGTGCGGGTGGCCAGATTGGTCGAGATCCACGACTCCAGGGTGCGGGCGTCGAGTCGCCGCGCGCCCTTGGCCGTCCACGGGGCCTCGAGCGGGACGGTGGCCGCGAGCCGCTCGAACCGCAGCAGCCCCTGGGCGAGGTCGGCGGTGGCCAGCCCTCCCAGCGGTGGCACCGCGTCGGCGGAGGCGCCGGCACGTCGATGGCGGCCGCGCAGCTCGATCAGGTTCTCGCCGACGTTGTGGGTCGGGAAGGTCGCCAAGCCGAGCTCGTCCACCAGCCCTCGCACGTGATCCTGGGTCGGACCGAGCCACTGGCCACCCAGCTCCACGGCGACGTCGTCGCTGACCCGCCCGTGCTCCACGCGGCCGCCCACGCGCTCACGCGCCTCGAGGACCACGACGTCGTGCCCGTCTGCCACCAGATGCCGGGCAGCGCTCAGGCCGGCGAGGCCCGCCCCGACCACCACGATCCCGTGCTGCGACATCCCCGTACCTCTCAGCCCGCGAGCCGACGCCAGATGCTGCGCGGCGGCTCGATGACCACCGGGTCGCCGGAACGGCCCCGGTGATAGCCCTCCACGGCTGCGCGCACCAGCTCCTCCGCCCGTCGTTGGGCGTCGACGGCCAGGTCGGCCGCACCGCTGCGGGCGCGTCGCAGCGCGCTGCGACGCGCCTCGCGCCGCCGCTGTTGCCCGTGCTGCGGATCGAGCAGGTACATCGCGCCGGCACCTGTGGCGGCACCGGCCGAGAAGGTCACCAGGGTTCGTGCTCGCACGCTCGCGCCTCGGGTCGGTTCGCGGGACAGGTGCGCGTTGTAGTCGCCCAGCGCGCCCACGTCGAGCCCCATGCGCGGGTTACGCTCGAGGCAGCGCCGCTCGGAGAGCGCGGGCAGCGGTGTCCTCGGACCCTGATCGGTCGCTGCCCGGCCCGCGGGCCGGCCACATCGCTCGGGAGGTGGGGGCACATAGTCGACAACCTCTTCATCGTCGGTCTCGACGAGGCCAACCTGGCGCTGTTGCGCCACCTGCCCGACGCCCGGCACACCAACGTGCTGCCGGCCCTCGACGTGGACGAGCTGCGGGGCGTCGAGCACTTCGCCTTCGAGCGGTTGCTGGAGCTCGCCTGGCAGCGGCTGCGGGACTCGCCCGCCCCCGTCCACGGCGTGGCGACCTTCCTCGACTTCCCGGCCACGGATCTCGTGCCGATCCTCGCCGCGCGAGCGGGCGTGCCCGGCCCGAGCCTCGAGGCGGTGCTGCGCTGCGACCACAAGTACTGGTCACGGCTCGTGCAGGCACAGGCGGCACCCGAGGCGGTACCCGCCTTCCGGGCCTTCGACCCCTTCGACCCGGCATCGGTCGCAGCGCTCGACCTCGCCTACCCCTTCTGGGTCAAGCCACTGAACGCGTTCCGCTCGCACCTGGGCTTCCACATCCGGGGTCCGGGCGACCTCGACGCCGCGATCGGCGAGTTCCACCAGGGCCTCGAGCGACTCTCCTCCCCGCTGCATGAGGTGCTCGCCCACGTCGACGTTCCCCCCGAGATCGCGGCGCTGCCCGAGCACGCCGTGCTCGCAGAGGAGCTGCTCGCCGGGCGCCTGTGCACGGTGGAGGGGTATGTCAGCGACGGCCACCCGCATGCCTACGCGGTGGTCGACTCCGTCCGCGAGCCCGACAGCTCCTCCTTCTCCCGCTACGAGTACCCCTCGACGCTGCCGCCGCGGATGCAGGCGGGCCTGTGCGCGCTGGCGGAGCGCGTCGTCGCCGCCACGGGGCTGGACGAGGCCGCCTTCAACGTGGAGGTCTTCGTCGACGCCGACCGGGGCCACTTCGGCCTGCTGGAGATCAACGCGCGGCTGAGCCAGTCGCACGCGCCCCTGTTCGAGCTCGTCGACGGCACCACCCACCTCAAGGTCATGGTGGATCTCGCTCTGGGGCGCCCCGTGTCCCTCCCCCGCCGGCAGGGGCCCTTCGCCGTGGCGGCCAAGTTCTTCCTGCGCACCCGCGAGGATGCGCTCGTGCGGCGCGTCCCCGACGCAGCGAGCCTGGAGGAGCTCGGCCACGAGCTGCCCGGCGCGATCGTCCACCTGTTGGTCGCGGAGGGCACCCGGCTCTCGGAGCTGTCCGACCAGGACGCCTACAGCTACGAGCTCGCCGAGGTCTACCTCGGGGCCCACGACCAGCCGGAGCTGCTGCAGCGGTGGGAGCGCTGCCGTCAGCTGCTGCGCTTCGACCTCGAGCGCGTGCGCTGAGCGGTCCGGGACACGCTGCGCCGCGCTCTGGGGCTCAGCGCAGCCCCATCTGGCGACTGCAGGCCGGCCAGGCTCCCCAGCCCTGCCGGCTCAGCAGGATCTCGGCGCGCCGGATCTGCTCCTGCTTCGACGCGTGGTGCGGATAGCCGCTGCCACCGACCCACGCCCAGGAGTCGAGTGTGAACTGCAGCCCGCCGTAGAAGCCGTTGCCGGTGTTGATCGACCAGTTGCCGCCGGACTCGCACTGGGCGAGGCGCTCCCAGGTCGCGATGTCCACGGCCCCATCGTGCTGCGGTTGCGGCGTGGGCTCGGACGCCGGCTCGGCCTCGGCGGCAGCCTGCTCGGTCTGGCGCTCCGCCTCAGCCTGGCGCTCCGCCTCCGCCTGGCGCTCCGCCTCGGCCTGGCGCTCCGCCTCG